>NZ_KZ819092.1:0-79799 GCF_003115855.1 Brenneria corticis | reverse complement strand
CATCGTCGCCCTGCGCCGGCACGCTATAGGCCACGCTCTGCTCGCCGGCCCGGATGGTAACCTGTTCACCGTTGCTTAGCGTCACCACCAGATCGTCGGCCAGCACCCGGTCTACCTTGACGGTAAAGACCACATCCTGTGCTTCGGTGACGTCGCCATTGCTATCGATTGTCACATTGACGGTGTCCACCGTATCGGTGACGGTTACTGTCGCGGTATCGCTGGTATCCAACTGTTCGAAGTTATGCTCGCCCGCGTTGGTTACGCTTAGGGTATAACTTTCACCATCTTGATAGACATCGTCACCCTGCACCACAAAGGCGCTCGAGGTACCCGTCGTTTCCCCAGCCGCAAAACTGATGGTCGCACCATTGCTTAGCGTTACCGTAAAGGCACGGTCAGTAGGATTACTTAGCGTGGCGCTAACGGTCGCGCTGTTGCTGCCCTCGGCAACGGTCACATCACCCAGCGTTAGTGTGGTGGTATCTACCGTGTCGGTGACGGTTACCGTTGCGGTGTCGCTGGTATCCAGTTGTTCGAAGTTATGCTCACCCGCGTTCGTTACGCTTAGGGTGTAGCTTTCACTGTCTTGATAGACATCGTCACCCTGCACGGCAAAGGCTGATGAGGTAGCGGTTGTTGACCCAGCGGCAAAAGTAATAGTCGCGCCATTACTTAGCGTTACCGTAAAGTCGCGATCGGTCGGGTTACTTAGCGTGGCGCTGACAGTGGCAGTGTCGCTACCTTCCGCTACCGTGATATCACCCAGCGTTAGCGTGGTGGTATCTACCGTGTCAGTAATATTTACCGTCGCATCGCCACCCAGTTGCAGATCTTCAAAGACCTTGCCAGCCACGCTGGCATCGGTAAGGCCCAGCGTTACGCTGCCCGCATCGACGTACACATCATCGCCCTGCGCCTGAACGGTATAGGCAGCACTTTGCTCACCCGCCTGGATAGTTACCGTGTCGCCATTGCTCAGGGTGACCACCAGGTCATCGTCCAGTACCCGGTCTACCTTGATGGTAAATACCGCGTCCTGCGCTTCCGTGACGTCGCCATTAGACTCAATGATGACATTGACCGTATCCACCGTATCGGTCACCGTCACTGTTGCCGTGTCACTGGTATCCAGTTGCTCGAAATTATGCTCACCCGCATCCGTTACACGGAGGGTATAGCTTTCGCCATCTTGATAGACATCGTCGCTCTGTACTGCAAAAGCACTCGAGGTCCCGGTTGTTGACCCGGCGGCAAAACTGATAGTCGCCCCATTACTTAATGTCACCGTAAAGTCGCGATCGGTCGGGTTACTTAGCGTGGCGCTAACGGTGGCGCTATCGCTGCCTTCGGCAACGGTCACATCACCCAGCGTTAGCGTGGTGGTATCGACCGTGTCAGTAATATTTACCGTCGCATCACCGCCCAATTGCAGATCTTCAAAGTTCTTGCCGGCCACATTGGCGTCGGTAAGGCCTAGCGTTACGCTGCCCGCATCGTTATAGACATCATCGCCCTGCGCCGGCACGCTATAAGCCACACTCTGCTCGCCGGCCTGGATTGTTACCGTGTCGCCATTGCTCAACGTTACCACCAGATCGTCGGCCAATACCCGGTCTACCTTGACGGTAAAGACCGCGTCCTGCGCTTCGGTGACGTCACCATTGCTATCGATTGTCACATTGACGGTGTCCACCGTATCGGTCACCGTCACTGTTGCCGTATCGCTGGTATCTAATTGCTCAAAGTTATGCTCACCCGCATCCGTTACACGGAGGGTATAGCTTTCGCCATCTTGATAGACATCGTCGCTCTGCACAGCAAAGGCGGATGAGGTAGCGATTGTCGCTCCGGCTGCAAAGGTGATGGTGGCGCCATTGCTTAACGTCACCGTAAAGTCGCGATCGGTCGGGTTACTTAGCGTGGCGCTAACGGTGGCGCTATCGCTGCCTTCGGCAACGGTCACATCACCCAGCGTTAGCGTGGTAACGTCCACCGTATCAGTGACGGTCACTGTTGCCGTATCGCTGGTATCCAGTTGCTCGAAATTATGTTCGCCCGCATCCGTTACACGAATGGTGTAGCTTTCGCCGTCTTGGTAAACATCATCCCCTTGCACCGCAAAGGTCGATGAAGTGCCAGTTGTCGCTCCGGCCGCAAAGGTAATGGTCGCGCCATTGCTTAGCGTCACCGTAAAGGCTCGGTCAGTAGGATTACTTAGCGTGGCGCTGACGGTGGCGCTATCGCTACCCTCGGCAACGGTCACATTGCCCAACGTTAGTGTGGTGGTATCGGTGGTGTCGCTAATCTGCACCGTAACTGGAGCACCCAGTTGTAAATCTTCAAAGGTTTTGCCAGCCACTTCCGCCTTGTCGAGACCCACGGTGACACTGCCCGCATCGGCGTACACATCGTCGCCCTGCGCCGGCACGGTATAAGCCACGCTCTGCTCACCCGCCTGAATAGTTACCGTGTCGCCATTGCTCAGGGTGACCACCAGATCATCGGCCAGTACCCGGTCCACCTTGATGGTAAACGCTGCATCCTGGGCTTCGGTCACATCGCCGTTGGACTCAATGGTGACATTGACCGTATCCACTGTATCGGTCACCGTCACCGTTGCCGTATCGCTGGTATCCAGTTGCTCGAAATTATGTTCGCCCGCATCCGTTACACGAATGGTGTAGCTTTCGCCGTCTTGGTAAACATCATCCCCTTGCACCGCAAAGGTCGATGAAGTGCCAGTTGTCGCTCCGGCCGCAAAGGTAATGGTCGCGCCATTGCTTAGCGTCACCGTAAAGGCTCGGTCAGTAGGATTACTTAGCGTGGCGCTGACGGTGGCGCTATCGCTACCTTCCGCCACGGTCACATCACCCAACGTTAGTGTGGTGGTATCGGTAGTGTCGCTGATCTGCACCGTAGCTGGAGCACCCAGTTGTAAATCTTCAAAGGTTTTGCCAGCCACTTCCGCCTTGTCGAGACCCACGGTGACACTGCCCGCATCGGCGTACACATCGTCGCCCTGCGCCGGCACGGTATAGGCCACGCTCTGCTCACCCGCCTGAATAGTTACCGTGTCGCCATTGCTCAGGGTGACCACCAGATCATCGGCCAGTACCCGGTCCACCTTGATGGTAAACGCTGCATCCTGGGCTTCGGTCACATCGCCGTTGGACTCAATGGTGACATTGACCATATCCACCGTATCGGTCACCGTCACCGTTGCCGTATCGCTGGTATCCAGTTGCTCGAAATTATGTTCGCCCGCATCCGTTACACGAATGGTGTAGCTTTCGCCGTCTTGATAAACATCGTCGCTCTGTACTACAAAAGCACTCGAGGTGCCGGTTGTTGACCCGGCGGCAAAAGTAATAGTGGCACCATTGCTTAACGTGACCGTAAAGGCACGATCAGTCGGGTTACTTAGTGTGGCGCTAACTGTGGCGCTGTCGCTGCCTTCCACTATCGTGATATCGCCCAGCGTCAGTGTGGTGGTATCTACCGTGTCAGTAATGTTGACCGTGGCCTCATTACTGATCAGTTGTTCAAAATTATGCTCGCCCGCATCGGTCACACGGAGGGTGTAGCTCTCCCCGTCCCGGTAAACATCATCCCCCTGCACTGCAAAGGCTGATGAAGTACCGGTTGTCGCCCCGGCGGCAAAGGTAATGGTGGCGCCATTACTTAGCGTTACCGTAAAAGCACGATCGGTAGGATTACTTAGCGTGGCGCTAACTGTAGCGCTATCGCTGCCTTCCGCTACCGTGATATCACCCAGCGTTAGCGTGGTGGTATCTATCGTATCGGTAATATTTACCGTGGCGTCACCGCCCAGTTGCAGATCTTCAAAAACCTTGCCGGCCACGCTGGCGTCGGTGAGGCCCAGCGTTACGCTGCCCGCATCGGCGTACACATCGTCGCCCTGCGCCGGCAGGCTATAGGCCGCGCTCTGCTCGCCGGCCTTGATGGTGACCTGCTCGCCGTTGCTCAGCGTTACCACCAGATCGTCGGCCAGCACCCGGTCCACTTTGACGGTAAATACCGCGCCCTGCGCTTCAGTGATATCGCCGTTGCTTTCAATGGTGACGTTAACAGTGTCAACGACATCGCCCACCGTGATGGTCGTGGTGCTGGAAGTATTCAGATTGTCGAAGTTGCCGCCCGCCGTCGGCCCGATACCGATAGTGATACTTTCGTCGCCCTGCATGTATTCATCATTAGCGCGCGTATCGATTTGTACCGAACCAGTACGTTGCCCGACCGGAATAATAATGGTTGAACCGTCGGTCAGAGTGATAGTCAACGGGGTTCCCGTCACCGGGCTGCCCACGGCGGCGCTGACTGTAAACGTTCCGCCTTCGGCCACGCGGGCATCAGAGCTCAGGATAACAGAGGTCGGATCGCCGTTATCCCCTACGGTGGTTGTCAAGCTCGATACGGACTCGTCAGCGCCTTGGCGCTCATCGACTGCATCTAACGCAACACCCAGTCCCTCCGTCGGGTAACCAGAGTTAGCCTCTACTATCTGCGCGGTGAGATCCAACACCACCGCCGTATGACCGCCGCCGCCGTCGCCAGCCTCACCCGTATCGCTATTGCCGGCAGCCGTGGGGTCCAATACTTGGGTCGGGTCTTCACCTTGGGCAATGGCGGATTGTAAGGAAGCGACCTCATCGTCCGCCGCGGCCCTGTCCTGAGAAGTCGCGTCAGCGACATCGCTCCAGCGAGCGTCGCGGCCTAAATCCAGCGTGCGGCCGTCAGGCAAGGTTATCGAAACCGCGCCATTGGCGCCGGTAACCACTTCTTCGCCACTGTAGATGCGTTCGCCTGCAACCAATAACCGCTGGCTGCCATCCAAAGCGATGACATAAACCTGACCAATAACGAATTTGATGATACCGATTACGCTATTCAAAATAGTTTCCTCTTGATATTTATAGTTATTTTTATACCATTGTAAATTTTGGTAATAGAATTACGACATCATCCTGACGGGTGGAGCTTGCTGTGTATCGTCCTGATAAATTATTGAGGCGTCACCGTAAATCAGTTTTCTTATGCGTCAATCTCTTGACTCGATGACCAATATAATAAAAAATTCAGAATATTCTTTCCAGAACTTTACTCATCTTGAGTAATTAAGATATTTCAGGAAGATTTCATTTTTCTGCATAAGAGTTAACTTATTGATATTAATGAATTTATTATTAAATTAGCTGGCAAATTATTAATATCACAATCTTTTACGGGAATAGGAATAATCACAAAATCAACATTTGTGAAGGAAAATAACACCATGTCCTCTAACAAATATAGATTCTCTACATTACTTTTCATTACGGTTTTTACTAATTACACTCACGCAGATACTATTCAGGATGCAATTAAACACTCGCTCAGCACCCATCCTGAAGTTAGCGCCTCAATTAATAGCCGTTTCTCTGCCGACCATGATTTACGTGCGGCCAAAGGGGGATATCTTCCTTCCGTAACGTTAAATGCCGGTATCGGTCGTGAAGAAACGGACAGCGTCTCGACGCGCGCCAGCGGCAATCACCGTGTCGAATTGAGTCGCGGTGAGTCCGGCATCAACGTAAGCCAGATGGTTTTTGACGGTTTTTCCACTTCCAGCGAGGTCGGACGGCAACGCGCCACGGTGAATTCCCGAGCCTATAAAGTGTTGAGCGCCAGCGAAACCACAGCATTGGATGCCGTGCAGGTTTACCTTGATGTGTTACAGCGCCAGGAATTTGTACGCCTCGCGGAAGCCAATCTTGCCAACCATGAACGTATCTACGATCAGATAAAGCTGCGTAGTGAGCAGGGCGTCGGGCGCCTTGCCGATCTGGAGCAGGCGGAAGCCCGTCTGGCTCAGGCCCGTAATAACGTACTGACGGAAAAAACCAATCTCGATGATGCCCGAACCAATTACTATAGCGTAGTCGGTAAGGAGCCGGATAATCTGGCTGTTCCGAACGATGCCACCATTACCCTACCCGTTTCGCTGGAAGAAGCGCGCCGTATCATGCTGGCGAATAATCCGACGTTAAAATCCGCCGAGTCCGACATTGACGCGACCACACAGCAGTACGAAGCGGCAAAATCCACCTTTTATCCACGGGTAAATATTGAGCTGGCGCGTACTATGGATAACAACGTCGATGGCGCTCGCGGTCACAACAACGAATGGCAGGCGATGTTGAGAATGCGCTACAATCTGTACGAAGGCGGCAGCGGTAAAGCCAATATGGAATCAAAGGCTTATCAAATCAAAGAGGCACAGGACATAAGAAATAACTCCCTGCGCCTGCTCAATGAAGAGCTGCGGCTGGCATGGTCTGCATTAAATAACGCCCGTCAGCAGTTGCCTATCGCCGCAGAATATGCGGACCGCAGCAGGCGAGTGCGCGCCGCTTACCAGAAACAGTTCAGCCTGGGTGAAAGAACGCTGCTGGACTTGCTGGATAGTGAAAATGAGCTATTTACCGCACAGCGCCGCCTGGAGGAAGTTCGATTTACTGCCCTGTTTAGCGGATATCGGATAAAATCACGCATGGGGGATTTATTAAATAGTTTATCAATCCCTGCGCCGACGGCTGGTAATAGTCTGACCAACGTGACGACTCACGCAGAATTACCCGCATTGAATTAATCTATCGGACTATCCGATACCGAGAAACCATGCTTGGTATATCGGCGGCGCCTCCGTTTCGCAGATAGGGGAAACCGCCTATTTACCTATTACCAGTTGCAGGGATTGCGTTGCGTAAGGAAAAATCCAGCTAAATGAAGTTGCACTCTGTTCACGATACCAACAACCCTGATGAATCGGTTGCCCCTGATCATAGCGATCCTCGCAGCCGTCATGACGATCCCTTGCTGGATAGTTTGCTGATACTTTGTTCTTTGCAGGGAAAATCGGTCAGTCGAGCAACGTTAACCGCCGGATTACCCCTTACCGACCAGCGTCTGTCGATGAAATTACTTCCCAGGTCCGCGGCTCGCGCCGGATTGCAAGGCAGGGTGCTTAAGCGCCCGCTGGATAAAATTGCGGCCATGTCGCTTCCGGCGATGTTGCTATTGCGTGAGGGAGGTGCGGCAATTTTACTGGGCTGGAATGCCGACGGCAGCGCCCGCATCATGCCCAGTGAAACGGAAGGCGGGGAAATTACCGTCGATCGCCATACATTGCAGCAGAACTATCTGGGGCTGGTGATGTTCGCCCAACCCCGCCATCAGTTTGATATCCAGTCCGACAACCTGATCCCCCGCACCAAATCCTGGTTCAAAGATACGCTCAAACTGTCGCGCTTTCTTTATATGGACGCGGTGCTCGCCAGCTTGCTGATTAATATCATCGCCCTGGCGACGCCGCTGTTTATTATGAATGTCTATGATCGGGTGGTTCCCAATCAGGCGACGGCAACCTTATGGGTGTTGGCGATTGGTATTACCGGGGCGTTTATCTTTGATTTGATATTGAAAACGCTGCGCGGCATTTGTCTTGATATCGCCGGCAAAAAAACCGATCTGATTATTTCAGCCACATTGTTTGAACGCATCACCGGCATGTCGATGAAAGCCCGTCCGGCGCGGGTGGGCAACTTTGCACAAAATATCCATGAGTTTCAATCACTCAGGGACTTTCTTTCTTCATTAACGCTGACAACCCTTATTGATTTTCCCTTCACATTATTGCTGCTGCTGGTTATCGGGATTATCGGCGGGCCGCTGGTCTGGGTTTCCATACTCGCCTACCCCATCGCTTTACTGGCCAGTTGGGCATTACAAAAACCGCTAACGGCAACCATTGAAAAAACCATGCATCTTGCCAGCGAGCGGCAGGCAACGCTGATCGAAACGCTGAGCAGTCTTGATGCGATAAAAGTCAACAACGCGGAAAGCGAACGACAATATCAGTGGGAACAAACCATTGGCAGCCTCAGCCGGCTGGAAATGCGCGCCAAGACGCTGTCATCGCTGGCGGTGAATCTGACTCAGTGGATCCAGCAATTCGCCGGCGTCGCCATGATTGTGGTCGGCGTATATCTGTTAATTAACGGCAAACTCAGCATGGGGGGATTGATCGCCTGCTATATGCTCAATGGCCGGGCGCTGATACCGCTGGGACAACTTTCCGGGCTGGTTACCCGTTACCAGCAAGCCCGTCTGACGATGGACACGACGGAACAAATGATGCAGCTGCCGCAGGAGCGTAGTGATAATGAACGCCCATTGAAGCGGGAAAGCATTCGCGGCGGCATCGAGTTTCGCGATGTGACGTTCAATTATCCCGAGCAGAAAAACAGCTCTCTGCAGGGGATCAATATCGCCATCGCGGCGGGTGAGAAAGTCGGTATTATCGGGCGCAGCGGCTCGGGTAAAAGTTCGTTGCAGAAACTGATCGTCAATCTCTACCAGGCCAATGCCGGTAATATTCTTATCGATGGCGTGGATGTACGTCAGTTGGATGTCAGCGATCTCCGGCACAATATCGGCTACGTCCCACAGGACATTCAGCTGTTCAGCGGGTCACTGCGCGATAATCTGATCAGCGGGGCCCGTTACGTTGAAGATGAAACTATGCTACAAGCCGCCGAAATAGCGGGCGTTAATGAATTTGCCCGCCTGCATCCGGATGGTTACAACCTGCAGGTTGGTGAACGCGGCCAGCAGCTATCCGGCGGTCAGCGCCAGGCGGTCGCACTAGCCAGAGCCCTGTTGCTCGATCCGCCGATTCTAATTTTTGACGAACCCACCAGCTCCATGGATAACACCAGCGAAGATCGGCTGAAAAATGCGTTGGCGCCCGTGGTCGCCAATAAGACGCTGTTGCTGGTGACGCACCGGGCGTCCATGCTGGCGCTGGTCGATCGTTTGGTTATTGTTGATAAAGGACGCATTATTGCCGATGGCCCGAAGGCCATCGTGATGGATGCTTTAAAGAAGGGACAGATCAATGCGTCTCGTTGAATATGCTACACGCATCAGGCGTTATTTTGTCGGACGCGACGACGACGACCTTCAGGCCATGCCCGCGGTCAGTAATGCCATGGTGGAAGACGCCCCCAGGGTCATCCGCGTCACGCTATGGAGCATCGGCGCCTTTTTGCTGTTTTTCATCCTATGGGCGGCATTTGCCAACGTAGACGAAGTCACCCGCGGCGACGGCAAAGCGATACCGTCCTCGCGGTTACAAAAGATTCAGAACCTCGAAGGCGGTATTGTCACCGAACTGTTTATCCATGAAGGCCAGGTGGTTCAGGCCGGCGATCCACTGCTGCGGCTTGACGATACCCGTTTTGCCTCCAACGTAGGGGAAACCGAAGCCGACCGGCTGGCTTTGATTTTGCGGATTGAGCGCCTGAATGCCGAGATTAACGATCGTGATTTAACATTATCGGCCAATATTGCCGAACTGTCGCCGGAAGTGGCCAACGGCGAGCGGGAGCTATATAACAGCCGACGTCAGCAATTCCACAATGAGATATCAGGGTTGGAAGAACAATTGATACAACGCCGGCAGGAGTTGCGGGATTTCTCAGCCAAACAGATCCAGTTCCGCAACAGCCTGAATCTGTTGCAGCAAGAAATCAGGATGTCTGAGCCACTTATCGCCGCAGGCGCCATTTCCAAAGTGGAAGTGCTGCGCCTGCGCCGCGCCGAAGTGGAAACCAAAGGTCAGCTTGACTCCGTCACGCTGTCTATTCCCCGAGCTGAATCGGCCATCAAAGAGATCGAGAACAAGATCCAGGAGACGAGAGGACGTTATAAAAGCGAGGCCTTGGCGCAGTTGAACGAAGCCCAGACTAACCTGAACAAAATCACCGCCACAGGTAAGGCGCTGGAAGACCGGGTCAATCGTACGCTGGTGGTTTCACCGGTACGCGGCATTGTGCAGCAAATTCTGGTTAATACCATTGGCGGCGTTATTCAGCCGGGAAGTGATTTAGTGGAGATTGTTCCGCTGGATGACAACCTGCTGGTCGAGACCAGAATCCGTCCTCAGGATATCGCTTTTCTCCATCCCGGTCAGGAAGCCATTATTAAATTCACCGCTTATGATTACACTATCTATGGCGGGCTGAAAGGCCAACTGGTGCAAATTAGCCCGGATACGGTGACGGATAAAGACGGCAATAGTTTTTATATTATCCGTTTGCGTACGGATAAAAACTATCTGGGAAGCGCTGAGAAACCGCTGCTTATTATTCCCGGCATGGTGGCATCGGTTGATATCATGACCGGCAAGAAAACGATCCTCAGCTACCTGTTAAAACCCATCATCCGCGCCCGGGCCGAAGCGCTGCGGGAAAGATAAATGGAAAACGCGCTTCCGCACGAAGCGCGATTTTATTTCACCCGGGCCATTATCGCGTTATTGATGGTTATTCGAATCATGATAAATTTGCGTCTGACTACGCCCCATCGCTTTTGCCTGATACATCGCGGAGTCAGCATTAATTGCCAGAGTCAGGGAATCGGTGCCGTGCTCCGGATACAGCGCGATGCCGATGCTACAGGATATATCAAGTTTTTTCCCTTCGATATCAAAGGGTTCATTTAAAGCATTATGAATCTTATCAGCAACATACAGCGTGTTGTCGACTTCCTTGATACCTTGTAACAAGATAATAAACTCATCGCCGCTGCGCCGATATACCGTATCGGAATCTCTTACCGCACTACGCATCCGCACCGCCGCCTCTTTTAATAACAAATCGCCGACCGCATGTCCGAAAGAATCATTTATCTGTTTAAATTTATCCAGATCGAGGAACATCAGCGCAATCTTTCTACCGGTTTGCTTGGACAACAATATCGCCTGCTCCATTTGCTCCGCAAACGTTAAACCGTTCGCCAGCGACGTCAATGAATCATAATGCGCCAACTGGCGGTAGTGCTCTTCGCTGCGGCGCAGCAAATCAATAGCCCGGTATCGTTCAATGGCGATAGAGATTAGCTGAGCTGATTTTTCAATAGAAAAAATTTCTTCATCATTAGGAACATATACTTTTCGGTGATAAACGCTTAGCACGCCTAATACCTCTTTGTTCTGTCCATAAATAGGTTCAGACCAGCATGAGCGCAAACCTGCGTATAAAGCCAGGCCCTTATAGAGAGACCAGTCGGGATGAGTAGAGATGTCATCCGCTATTACGCGTTTTCCAGTATAAGCCGCTGTTCCAAAAGAGGCGACGCCATCGGCAATCTTGACGTTATGAATCGCGTTTTTATAGAAACCCGGCAAACTGGGGGCCGACCCTAACGTCAGGCATTTCTTATCTTTATCAACCAGCAATACCGAACATACAATACGGCCTGGATTTTTTTCTTCCACGCTAAAGATAATCGCATCGAGAATATCTTTTAACGGCGCACCGCTTGATAAAAGCTCTAATGCCCGATTATAGGAGTTATCATGATGCTCTTGTGTTTTTCTCTCGGTGATATCAAGCTTAACGCCAACGTATTGAGTTGAATTGTTTGCTTTATTGTATATTTTAACGATATTGGCCTTTTCCCAATACAACTGTCCATCTTTTCGGCGGTTAACAAACTCGCCGCTCCAAATATCGCCTTTATTTATGGTTGACCAAAGATCCTCATAGACAGCCGCATTAGTCATACCTGATTTTAATATATTCGTTTTTTTACCAATAATTTCGTCCAGCATATAGCCGGACATGGTAATAAATTGCCGATTAACGTAAACGATTTCACAATTTTCATCCGCAATCATAATAGAAGCAGGACTATATTCCGCCGCAAAGAAAATCATGTTTAGAAAATCTTGTTTTTTCTGCTCAGAGTTAAACTTTTGTTTTATTTTTCTATTCTTTACAGAAGAAAAAAATATAACTAGTAATAATATGGTTATTATAATTTCATACACAATAACACTCTCCTCAGGCCCGAGCGGTCCTGATCGTACTAATCACAGCACTGATGGCGAAAAATCCCGGTAACAGATCCCTATCCCGTCGATTTTCAGGATTGACACATTTCCGGAGAGCAGAAAGGATGAAAGAGAAATTGCTCCAGACAGCTGGAAAATTCAGAAACATAGAAGCATCAACATAAAACCCTCGCCTATCATTGTGTGTAAATAACAATAAAAACATCAAAAAAGCGTTTTAATTTTATATTAGTAATTGTTTGCATTATAAGTTCCGCTAATGGAATTAAAAAAATTTCACGGAGCACATGTTGATATATTTTGAACATCAATTTTTTGTAAGCAAATCAATTATACCAATAAATATCATCGTTTTAATCAAAAAAACCTATCGTAAAACGATTTTCGATCGTCAGTAACAAACATTGATTATTTTATTCTTAATAATCAGATAATTAAATATAAAACAACCTTATCTGACAGGTTAACCGCATGGCGGCTAAAAAATCCATAAAAAAATATCACCGCGCCCATTAACAATATAAAAATCCAAATTTAACAAAATAATAGGAATAAAAAAACAATATTTACTCAATTAACAAACCGATATATTGCTTTAAGCAATATCGATGGTTTAATCATGATGCATCCGATTTTGTTGGCATGAGAGAACATTAGCCGCTGTAATAGAGTTCAGGAGAGGTGCGGGAAGGGGGGAAGTGATTGGGAATAGCAGATATTATAAAGTTATTATTAAATACTCCAGAATAGAATAAAAACTCTCCACTAAAGTTCTGTGCTTAGCGTATCAAAGTGATCAAACGATTGCGGACGCGAAAGATAGTAACCCTGGGCAGCGTCCGCATGGGATGCTTTGACAATCGCCCACTCTTCCTTGGTTTCAATGCCTTCGATAACCACATAGTTGCAAAAACGGGCGAGCAAGTCGATCAGCGTAGGGAAAACCTCACGTCCTTCCCCGCTTTGCTGTAACAGAATAAACAGTTCGCGGGCGACTTTAATACAGTCATATTGCGCCAACATTAATGATGAAAAGTTCGCCATGCCGCAGCCAAAATCATCCAACCACAACGTTTGAGCTTCAGGAAGCCTGGTTAAGGTCTCTTTCGGCAATCCTCCCTGATTTTCCACCATCTCGAAACGAATCCAGGGCATCGCTGCGATGAGTCTTTTCGCTTCACCGCTCTGCTGTAAAGCCAGTAGCGTCGAACCGTCAATGTTGACCGATGCCAGCAGTTCGTCACGGATAAAGCGCTGATGCCAATGCGATAAAAGTTGCAGCTGTTCTATAATAATTTGCAGACGCGCTTCAACGTTGATGCTGGCGAAATATTTTTCAGGAGAAATAAAATTTTGTGGCAAGGAAGGAGCAAAAACCGAGGTTAACAATTCAATAGCCATCAGCTTACCGGATGTTCGGTAAATTGGCTGAAATGTGTACCGCCGTTGGCAATGATGCCAATAATCAGGATCCGCTAGTTCAGCATTCTCCTGCAGGGGACACAATAGCCCAAACTGATTAAAATTCCCTTCCTGTTGCACTATGAGATCCGCCATTAGACTGACACTATTAGTTAGAAAAATCACATCATACAGAGGCATATATCGTTATCGACTCGCCGAAAACAAACTTTATCTGCGCTACCAATAACCCCTATGCTCACAATCCTGCGAGCATAGGGGCAGAGAGGCGATAATCAACTTAATTTAACTTATAAATCAGCAGATTAAAACCTGAGAGTCACAGTCATATTGGCTGATTTTCATAGTCTAAAGGATAAATCCAGAACCAATTTAACGAACAGATGGTCATTTTACCCTGTAACTTCACTATCTGTTTGTTCATCAACGACGGCTGAAGGTGTTTAAACCGCCTGCAGCAGGTATAATCTGCGCCCTGTTTGTAAAGTAGAAGATCATCATGGCGTTACTCATCACTCACAAATGTATCAATTGCGATATGTGTGAACCCGAATGTCCTAACCAGGCCATCTCAATGGGGCTTGACATCTACGAAATCGATGCCAGCCGCTGTACCGAATGTGTCGGGCATTACGACGCTCCCACCTGTCAGAAAGTGTGTCCGATCGACAACACCATCATCAAAGATCCTGCTCACCGGGAAGAAACCGAGCAACTGTGGGAAAAATACGTACTAATGCACCACAGTGACCGACTGTAAGCCTTAATCTTCGATAATCACCGTGGCGCAAGCGTAATGCCGCTCATCAGCCAAGGTAACGTGCACGCGCTTTACCCCCAGATGAGCAGCCAATTCGGCAGCACTGGCGAAAAAACGCAGGCAGGGTTTCCCTAATTCGTCGTTAAATACTTCAAACTGAGCAAAGGCCAGTCCATTACGAATGCCGGTGCCAAAGGCTTTCGCCGCCGCTTCCTTAACGGCGAAACGTTTGGCCAGAAAACGCACCGGCTGCTGGTGCCGCTGATATTGCAGCCACTCATTCTCGGTCAGGATGCGGCGGGCCAGACGCTCGCCTGAACGCTCAATAACCGATGCAATACGGGCAATCTCGACGATATCCGTCCCCAGCCCAAGAATGCTCATTGGCGGCGGGCTTCCCGCATCAGCGACTTCATTTCAGCCACTGCGGCGCTCAATCCGCTCATCACCGCCCGTCCGATAATGGAATGGCCGATATTCAACTCGTGCATTTCCGGCAAAGCGGCAATAGCCTGCACGTTATGATACGTCAGACCGTGGCCGGCATTCACTTTCAATCCTTTTCCCGCCGCATAGGCGGCGGCCTCGCGGATACGCTCAAATTCATACTGCCGGGCCTGCTCGTCAACGGCATCGGCATAGGCGCCGGTATGGATTTCAATGTAGGGGGCGCCGCTGGTAATCGCGGCATCGATTTGCCGTTTATCGGCATCAATAAACAGAGAAACCTGGACCCCCGAGCGGCTTAATCTGGCCACCGCATGGTTCATTTTTTCCTGCTGGCCGGCAACATCCAGTCCGCCTTCGGTCGTCACCTCCTGACGTTTTTCTGGTACCAGGCAGCAAAAATGCGGCTTCAGTTCACAGGCGATGTTCACCATTTCTTCAGTCACCGCCATTTCCAGATTCATCCGGGTTTGAATGGTCTGGCGCAGGATACGGACATCGCGATCGGTGATATGGCGTCGGTCTTCACGCAGGTGGACGGTAATCCCATCGGCTCCCGCCTGTTCAGACAAAAACGCGGCCTGCACAGGATCCGGGTAGGCCGTACCGCGGGCATTACGCAGGGTGGCGATATGATCGATATTAACGCCCAACAACAACCCAGACATGGTAAATCCTCGATAAATTAATACGTAATACGAGGCAGTTTACACCGATGTGCCTATTCCCGGGTACAGGAGAAACGGGATTATTTATCGGAAGACGGTTTTTTCGGAAAATTGAACATAGGGACAAACTGGCGAAACAGTTCGCGACTTTTCAGCGGCTTACTACCGAGATAGGGCTTTAACGCCATGCGAGTAAAGCGTTTGGCGGCGCGCAACGTCGCCGAATCAGGAAATTCCCGCGCTGCCAGCGCACGCAGCTCATAGCCGGTAAAGCTATAGTTATCGACAATCAGACTGGCGATAAACCCTTTCTCTTCACGGTAGCGATAGGTCATGGTATCGGCTACCGGCTCGCCGCTCCCCGCACAGTGCAGAAAATCCACGCCATACCCCAGGTTTCCCAGCAAGGCGAGTTCAAAACGGCGCAATGCCGGCTCAGGGGCGGCATTCTGAGAGGCTAGCTGTTGCAGGCAATTGAGATAATCAAAGAAAAGCGCGGAATAATTGGTTTCGTGTTCCAGAACGCGCACCAGCAGTTCATTCACATATAAACCGCTATACAGCATGATGCCGCTAAGAGGAAGCGCCAATGACACCGGTTCGGCATTGCGCAAGGTTTTCATTTCGCCCCGCCCGCTCCAGCGAACCAGCAGAGGGGTGAAGGGCTGCAAACAGCCTTTCAGGCTGGAACGTCGGGCCCGGGCGCCTTTTGCCAGAACCCGAACCCGGCCATCATTTTCGCTGAACAAATCCAGCAATAAGCTGGTTTCGCTATAAGGTCGCCCATGCAAGACAAATGCGCGCTGCCAGCCTTCCATCGGCGTGAGCCTTACAGGTCTTCACTGTAACCCAGGCTGCGCAGGGCACGTTCGTCGTCTGCCCAGCCTGATTTTACTTTTACCCATAATTCGAGGTGAACTTTGGCTTCAAACATCTCTTCCATATCATGACGGGCCTCGGTGCCAATGGTTTTGATCTTGCTGCCTTTATTGCCGATCACCATTTTTTTCTGACCTTCGCGCTCAACCAGAATCAAGCCGTTGATGTCATAGCCGCCCCGTTCATTGGTCACGAAGCGTTCAATTTCCACCGTCACCGAATACGGCAGTTCTTCCCCCAGAAAGCGCATCAGCTTTTCACGGATAATTTCTGAAGCCATAAAGCGCTGAGAACGATCGGTGATGTAATCTTCCGGGAAGTGATGGGTCGCCTGCGGTAAATGCTTACGCACAATGCTGGCGATGGTATCGACGTTGGTGCCCTTTTCCGCGGAAATCGGCACCACATCCAGGAAGTTCATTTGCTGGCTGATGAACTGAATATGCGGCAACAGCTTGGTTTTATCCGTGACGTTATCCACTTTATTGATCGCCAGCAGGACAGGATGTTTCTGGTCGCGCAGCTTGTTCAGCACCATTTCATCGTCATCGTTCCAGTGCGTACCCTCGACGACAAAGATAATCAATTCCACATCCCCGATGGAGCTGCTGGCGGCACGGTTCATCAGGCGATTGATGGCCCGTTTTTCCTCGATATGCAACCCGGGAGTATCCACGTAGATAGCCTGATACGGCCCTTCGGTATGAATACCCATAATGCGGTGGCGCGTTGTCTGGGGTTTACGCGAGGTAATGGAAATCTTCTGCCCCAGCAGCTGATTCAATAATGTGGATTTACCAACGTTAGGCCGGCCGACAATCGCGACAAAACCGCAGTATGTCTGTTCTTCACTCATTCAAGCTCCAGTTTTTTCAACGCTTGTTCCGCCGCGGCCTGCTCGGCCTTCCGGCGGCTCGAACCGGTGCCAATGACCGATTCACTAAACCCACTGACCTGACAGTGAATGGTAAACTCCTGATCGTGCGCTTCGCCACGCACCTGAACCACCAGATAGGTCGGCAGCGGTAAATGACGCCCCTGCAAAAACTCCTGCAACCGCGTTTTCGGATCTTTTTGCTTATCGCCAGGGCTGATTTCATCCAGTCGGCTTTGATACCAATTCAGGATCAAACGCTCAATGGTCTGAATATCGCTATCGAGAAAAATACCGCCGATCAGCGCTTCTACCGTGTCGGCCAGGATGGATTCACGCCGGAAACCTCCGCTCTTCAACTCACCCGGCCCCAAACGCAGGCACTCTCCCAACTCGAATTCACGCGCAATTTCCGCCAGGGTATTACCGCGCACCAGCGTCGCGCGCATCCGGCTCATATCTCCTTCATCCACCTTGGGAAAACGATGATACAGCGCGTTGGCGATAACAAAACTCAGAATGGAATCGCCCAGAAATTCGAGTCGTTCGTTGTGCTTACTGCTGGCACTCCGATGTGTCAGGGCCTGTAACAAAAGTTCGTACTGCTGAAAAGTATAGCCCAGCTTTCTTTGTAAACGGTTTATTAGGATGGGATTCATGTGTTACCAATAGAGATCAACAATGCGTCAAAAACAACAGCACACGGAACAGCCCTGATTGGTTAATCATCAGCCAAAGCTGTTTCGTTTGCATTGGCTCCCGACCGGGAGCCTTCGCTCATATCTGGAAATATTCTACAACGGTCAGCGTAATAATGCTGCGTGTTTATCACCTCGATCAGTGAATACCGCCAATTCGGCTCAACCGAATTCCGGTAGGCCACTCACCTTCCTGTTTTTCAAAGCTCATCCAGATGGCGGTAGCCTTACCGACCAGATTTCTTTCCGGTACAAAGCCCCAATAACGGCTATCCAGGCTGTTATCGCGGTTATCCCCCATCATGAAATAATGCCCTGCCGGCACAACCCAGGTGGCGAGCTGTTGCTGTGACTGCTGATAATATCCGCCGAGCTGGTCCTGCACGCCGGGCACAATCAGGATATTGTGCGTCACATTGCCCAATGACTCTTTACGTATGCCCAACCGGACGCCATCGGCGTTATTTTCATTCGCCGGGATCTGATAAAACCCGCTACGGGACTCCAATCCCGGCTGATGGAATGTCTGAACAAAGTCGCTGGGCTGAACATTATTATAGGTTACCGCCAGCGCTTTATCACAAATTTGCTGACCATCGCAGGCGGGGTGAATCGTAACCTGTTTGCTCAGGGGGTTATAGCTGACGCGATCGCCCGGCACCCCGACCACTCGTTTGATAAAATCCACTTTCGGATCGGACGGATATTTAAATACCGCGACGTCGCCGCGCTTGGGGTGGCCCGTCTCGATTAGGGTCTGCTGCGTAAAGGGTTCTTTAATACCGTAGGCATATTTCTCCACCAGTATGAAATCACCAATCAGCAATGTGGGCATCATTGAACCGGATGGGATCTGAAACGGCTCATAAATAAACGAGCGCACAATTAATACCAGCGCCACCACCGGAAATACCGAAGCGACCGTTTCAATCCATCCGGGCTGCGCCGCGGTTTTTGACGACGTACCGCCATCCGCCAGCCCATTCGATGCCGCAAATTTTTTACGGCGCGCCGGCGCCCACATAAAGCGTTCGAAACACCAGACAATGCCCGTGACCAGCGTTACCAACGCCAAAATTACGGCAAACATATTGGCCATGCCAACTCCTCAGGATCTATTTGTTGTCTTTGCCAACGTGCAAAATAGCCAGGAAGGCTTCCTGCGGTAACTCAACGTTGCCCACCTGCTTCATCCGTTTCTTACCGTCTTTCTGTTTCTGCAACAGTTTCTTCTTACGGCTGACATCACCGCCGTAACATTTCGCCAGCACGTTTTTGCGCAACTGCTTAACGGTGGAACGGGCAATGATGTGGTTGCCGATCGCCGCCTGAATCGCAATGTCAAACTGCTGACGCGGGATCAGCTCTTTCATTTTTTCCACCAGATCGCGACCGCGGTACTGGGCGTTATCGCGGTGGGTAATCAGCGCCAATGCATCGACGCGCTCGGTGTTGATCAATACGTCCACGCGAACCATATCCGACGCCTGAAAGCGTTTGAAGTTATAGTCCAGCGAGGCGTAGCCGCGCGACGTCGATTTCAGGCGGTCAAAGAAGTCGAGCACCACTTCCGCCATCGGAATGTCATACGTCAGCGCCACCTGATTACCGTGATAGACCATATTGGTCTGTACGCCGCGCTTCTCAATGCACAGCGTGATGACGTTACCCAGATATTCCTGCGGCATCAGCATATGGCATTCGGCGATGGGCTCACGCAATTCCTGAATATTATTCAGCGGCGGCAGCTTCGACGGGCTGTCGACGTAAACCGTTTCGCCGGCGGTGGTTTCAACTTCATAGACCACCGTAGGCGCGGTGGTGATCAGTTCCAGATCGTATTCACGCTCCAGCCGTTCCTGAATGATCTCCATATGCAGCAACCCAAGGAAGCCGCAGCGGAAACCGAAGCCCAGCGCGGTAGAGCTTTCCGGTTCGTAAAACAGTGAAGCATCGTTCAGGCTCAACTTACCCAATGCGTCGCGGAAGGCTTCATAATCATCGGAACTGATGGGGAATAGCCCGGCATAAACCTGGGGCTTGACCTTCTTGAATCCCGGCAACGCTTTTTCCGCCGGCTGACGGGCCTGCGTCAACGTATCACCCACCGGCGCGCCCAGAATATCTTTGATAGCGCAAACCAGCCAGCCGACCTCGCCACAGTTGAGCACGTCGCGGTCGACCCGTTTCGGAGTAAAAATACCCAGCCGATCGGCGTTATAAACCTGCCCGGTACTCATGACCTTGATCTTGTCGCCTTTGCGCATCGAGCCATTTTTAATGCGCACCAGCGAAACCACGCCAAGATAGTTATCAAACCAGGAATCTATGATCAGCGCCTGCAACGGCGCCTCCTCGCTCCCCTGAGGAGGCGGCACGTCCCGCACCAGGCGTTCCAATACTTCAGGCACGCCAACGCCGGTTTTAGCCGAGCAGCGCACGGCGTCCGTCGCATCAATGCCGACAATATCTTCGATTTCCTGAGCGACGCGATCCGGATCGGCGGCCGGCAGGTCGATTTTGTTCAGCACCGGAACCACTTCCAAATCCATATCCAGCGCGGTGTAACAGTTCGCCAGCGTCTGAGCTTCCACCCCCTGGCCGGCATCAACCACCAGCAAAGCGCCTTCGCAAGCGGCCAGCGAGCGTGAAACTTCATAAGAGAAGTCGACGTGTCCGGGAGTATCAATGAAGTTTAACTGATAGGTTTGCCCATCCGACGCCTGGTAATCCAGCGTCACGCTCTGCGCTTTAATTGTTATACCGCGCTCGCGCTCCAGATCCATTGAGTCCAGAACCTGCGCAGCCATTTCACGTTCGGTTAAGCCGCCGCAAATCTGGATAATGCGGTCGGATAATGTCGACTTACCATGATCGATGTGGGCAATAATGGAGAAATTTCGTATCTGCTTCATTATAAAAATTTTTCTACCTTGATATTCCTGAAATTCTTGCCGATGGGCATGCGCATTAGGTGAAAACAGCAGCGATGACCTTCCACCTGAATCGCTGCATTCTACATGCCGGACGACCGAAAACCTAGTCATGTACCGCGCATTAACTTTGATTATGACGGTTTTATTCGGGATGACGGCGCGACGGGATGAAAGAAGAGGTTAAACCGATGACAATGGCGAAAGTAATGGGGGACAAGCAAGGAATGACGGCGTTATCTTTCTTTCCCCGCGCGCCTCATTCTATGACTCGGTTACGGTGTTAATTTGCAATAACTCGCCCGGAAGCGCAATTTGCAGAATAACCGGCTGATAACGGCTGTTTTCCCTCAGCTTTCCCGCCCAGCGCTTCACGGATAAAAAAGCCGCCCCGCCGCCGAACAATGCGCCCAGAACGGCGGCAAGCTCGCTGGCGAACAAAGCCTGAAAAAGCGCCGAGCCGGCGAACAGTCCCAGCAGCGGAACAAAATAGACCATAACGGCGGAATGCAACAGGCTCCCTTCGGCAATACCCAGCTCAACCCGCTGACCGCTTTGCAGCGGCTGCGCGCAGGGCACATGCAGCGTATGTTCGGCCGGGGCGCCTAACTGGTTCAATATCGAGGTTCCACAGGAGGAACGCGACTGGCAGCTACCGCAGCCGGAACGTTGTTCGCAGCGTAGCAGCGCGATGCCGTCCTGCCATGAAATAACCGTCGCCCATTCTTTAATCATCATTGCGCCTTGAAGATAACATTGTCCGCCACACGCTTGGCCGTAGCCGGCGGGAGCTCGCCGACAACGGTGATCTCATTATTATCACGAACCTCGGTGTGTATTGAACGCCTTCCGGTACGAACAGCCTGCTCGCCGCGCGCTTCGGAAGAGGGACTGACGTTGATGGAAAAACTGAACAATCCGTCACTGTACAAACGCGTTTCAATAGCGAGAGTGGCTCCCGGCAATACTCTGCGGCTGCGCGAAACCTCTTTCATTCCCAGCGGCAGCCACTGCGCCGACCAGGCAAAATCTTTGCTTTCGGCCGCGGGGGCCGACAATGCGGGAGGAAGACGAATATTTTCCAGCGGACGCATCGCGTTCACCACGCCGTCATCGACGATTAAAGCGGTCGCCAGGAATTGCTCCAGACGCTCGCCGTTACGATCCTGCAGATCGACCCGCAAAGGCAATTTGGACTCCGCGTCCATCCAGACGGCATAGCTGTAGCGCGTCGCATCCCGTGAAATAATCCTGATCCCCACGGCCAGGCGATCGGCGATGCGGACACGGCCGTCGGCGGGAATAAAGTCGTAATACTGGGCTATTTTCTGAAAATCAGCGTAAACCAGCGAGGGTAACGAATCGACGATATGATCGCTCGACAGGGTAAAAGGCTCAAGACCGGCATCGAAATAGCTGATTTCATTCCCACGCTGCACAATCTCGCGCCGCGGCCCGTCCATAAACATTAACTGCGCCAGTGAACGATTATTAATCACCGCGTGGCGGTAGCGCACCGACTCGAATCCCTGACGGGTGATATTGATAAAAGAGATTTCATAGTTTAACGAACGACTGGCGCTGTTCATTTGTTGCAACAACGCCCCGGACGCGGTTTGCGCCGGGGCGATGGTGGAATAAAACAGACTGCCAATCAATAAACAGACGGCAAACCAGACAGGCTTCATTACCGAGGCTGAGTTCCTAATGATTGAGTTCCTGGAACCTGAATCGCCGCTTGCTGATCGTCATGCTGCTGGAGTTGTTCGGCGTGCAGGCGTCGCTGTAATTCATAATCCTGCAAAATAGCATTGAGACGGTTACGTTGCACGTCCGATTTCTGCTGACCGTGAGCCGCCGCATTTTCCGACGGTACGCCCAGGCTGACCGGCGACGCCGTCCCCATTGCCGGCAGCGTGCTGAACGCCGCAGACTCCGTTACGCCGTCCGAGCCGCCGATTTGGTTGTAATTCTGGACGCCGACAATTACCGCCAGCGATACGCAGGCCGCGACGCCAATCTGAGTCAGCTGGCTGGCCCACGGCCGCACCTTGTGCCAGAACGGCAGCTGCGACCAACTCCGCGGATGTGGCTGAGATTCGGGGACCGCCTGGGGAACCAGGCGCACGGGCTCTTGCTCGATAGCGGCGGCGACCCGTGAAGCGATATCCAGATGGATAACGTTTTCACCAATATCTCCACGCAATGTGTCGCGGATAAGATGATAACTTTGCCAACTTTGCTGTAACTTGTCATCGCGCGACAAGGCACTCAGCAGTTCGGAATCGACCGCCTCACCATCCATTAAAGCGGAAAGCTTCTCTTTCTGCATACCCACACCCTTATCTGTCAAGTCCATCATTAATCATACGCTGCGCTTGCCGCTCGCTAACGCTGAATAAGCGGTTGTACTTTATTATCAATCGCTTCCCGCGCCCGGAAGATACGAGAACGAACCGTGCCGACGGGGCAATCCATAATTACGGCTATCTCTTCATAACTCAATCCATCCAATTCACGCAAGGTAATCGCCATGCGCAAATCCTCCGGCAACGACTCGATGGTACGGAAGACGATGCTTCTTAACTCCTCTGACAACATTAAATTCTCAGGGTTCGATATTTCTTTCAATGCGCCGGCATTTTCATAGTTCTCCGCATCATTGGCGTCAATATCGCTGGAAGGCGGGCGTCTGCCCTGGGCAACCAGATAATTTTTCGCCGTATTCACCGCAATGCGATACAACCATGTATAAAAAGCGCTATCGCCGCGAAATGACTCCAGCGCGCGATACGCTTTGATAAACGACTCCTGTACCACGTCAGGTACGTCTCCCTGGGGGACGTAACGGGATACCAGGCTCGCCACCTTATGCTGATAGCGAATAACCAGTAGGTTAAACGATTTTTGATCGCCCTTCTGGACCCGCTCTACCAGGACCTGATCTGCTAGCTGCTCGCTCATCCGAGGTAATATCTCCTCAAACCGTTCTCCACACGTAAATAGTACTGCCAGCCATATAGTTATACCCAGAGCAAGCTCCAGCTTAGAGCCAACGCATGGCATAAAGTTCCGGGCAACCAATTTCTTCTGCCTACCGCGGTTAACCGTGCCCATAACGAGTCGCATTAACTCGTCGTTTTTTTCATTTATCATCGGGCACACCGGGTCGATCATACGATAAATCCATGCCATTAGCACGGACCTGCCCTGCCAGGAAAGTGGTATTTATACATCTTTACAGGGCGATCAAAATCAATACATGGATAAAACATTTAGTGCTACCATCGGTTTTCCCTTCCCTTTCTTATGTTGACGATACAAACATGCAACCGACCACTGAATACTCCTGTGATGTGTTAATCATTGGCAGCGGTGCCGCCGGGCTGTCTCTCGCGCTGCGTCTGGCCGACCACGCAAACGTTACCGTTCTGAGTAAAGGTCCGCTTAACGAGGGCTCGACCTTCTATGCCCAGGGCGGTATTGCCGCGGTTTTCGATGAAACCGACAGCATCGATTCACACATCGAAGATACATTAGTCGCGGGCGACGGACTGTGCGAGCGTGAAGCCGTGGAGTTCATCGCCAGCAATGCCAAAAGCTGCGTGCAGTGGCTGATCGATCAGGGCGTGCTGTTCGATACGGAAACCGACGCCGGCGGCGAAGCGCGCTATCACCTGACCCGAGAGGGAGGGCATAGCCACCGCCGGATCCTGCATGCGGCCGACGCCACCGGTAAAGAAGTGGAAAATACGCTGGTACAAAAAGCCCGTTCCCATCCCCGTATCCATATTATGGAACGATGTAACGCCGTCGATTTGCTCACCTCAAGCAAACTGGGCCTGCCGGGAACCCGGCGGATTGTCGGCGCTTACATCTGGAATCGTGAACGGGAAACGGTCGAATCCTGCCGGGCAAAGACCGTCGTTCTTGCCACCGGCGGCGCATCCAAGGTGTATCAATACACCACCAATCCGGATATTTCATCCGGCGACGGCATTGCCATGGCATGGCGCGCGGGCTGCCGGGTGGCCAACCTGGAGTTCAATCAGTTTCACCCCACCTGCTTATTCCATCCGCAGGCGCGTAATTTTCTGCTGACCGAAGCTCTGCGCGGCGAAGGGGCTTACCTGAAGCGCCCCGACGGCAGCCGCTTTATGCCCGATTTCGATCCCCGAGGCGAACTCGCCCCGCGTGACGTCGTCGCCAGAGCGATCGACCACGAAATGAAGCGGCTTGGCGCGGACTGCATGTATCTGGACATCAGCCATAAACCCGCGGAGTTTGTTAAACAGCATTTTCCCACCATCTATGAAAAGCTGTTGGCGCTGGGCATCGATATTACCCGTGAGGCGATTCCCATTGTTCCCGCGGCACACTACACCTGCGGCGGCGTGATGGTCGATCAGCATGGGCGCACCGATCTCGACGGACTGTACGCCATCGGAGAGGTGAGCTATACCGGGCTGCACGGCGCCAATCGCATGGCGTCGAACTCCTTGCTGGAGTGTCTGGTCTACGGCTGGTCGGCGTCGGAAGATATCCTGCAACGCCTGCCGCAAATCAAACCCATCAAAAAACTGCCGGCCTGGGATGAGAGTCAGGTCGACAATTCGGACGAGCAGGTGGTTATCCAGCATAACTGGCATGAGCTAAGGCTATTTATGTGGGACTATGTCGGCATTGTGCGCACCACCAAACGGCTGGAGCGGGCGCTGCACCGCATTACCCTGCTCCAGCAGGAAATTGATGAGTATTACGCCCATTTCCGCATTTCCAATAACCTACTGGAGCTGCGCAATCTGGTGCAGGTGGCGGAGTTGATCGTTCGCAGCGCGCTGGAAAGAAAAGAGAGCCGCGGATTGCATTACACTCTCGATTATCCAGACCAGTTCGACGCCCCAAAACCCACCATCCTTACCCCTTAGCGGCGATTTTTTATGGCGGGCTATCCCTGCCCGCCCCCCTCAGGGCCGTCGCAAGCGACGTTGAAAATCGCTCCCGGCGATTTTTTATGACGGGCCGTCGCAAGCTACATAAATAGATAAAAGTCCCCGGTCAGCGCCCGGAAATCGGCGGAGTAGCGCCGATCCGCATCACGTATCGCCAACTGCCGCGCCCGACACTCTCCGGGTTGCAGCGATAACGCCAACAGCGTTCGGTGCGCCGGGCGCGCATGATATTCGGCGACGTCCACGCGCTGGCGGAGAAACCAGTGCTGCTGCGCCGCCAGCGTAATAAAAACCTCGGCGACCGATATAGGCAATACCACGCAAAATAGACCGTCGGGCGTTATCAGACGCCGCACGCAGTCGAGCAGCAGTTGATGCGTCAGCGTGGCGGTGTAACGAGCCTGGCTTCGCTGCGCCGTACCGCAGGCGATACCGGGCGCAAAATAGGGCGGGTTGCTGACAATCAAGGGATAGCGTGCCGAGCTGGCGGCGGCGAAACCGGCAATATCCGCAACGTGAACCCTCATACGATCGGCCCACGGAGACGCGGCGATATTTTCCCCGGCCTGGCGG
Source organism: Brenneria corticis (assembly GCF_003115855.1). Classification (GTDB taxonomy): domain Bacteria; phylum Pseudomonadota; class Gammaproteobacteria; order Enterobacterales; family Enterobacteriaceae; genus Brenneria; species Brenneria corticis. The sequence continues at coordinate 53,673 of NZ_KZ819092.1, read as the reverse complement.
CCTGCCGCCGCATCCAGCTCCACCGCATCGATCCGCACATCATTATCAGTGCGCTGCGCCAGCATCAGGGCGATCAACCCCGAGCCGCAGCCGATGTCCAATACGCGCTGCACGCCGTCGGATACCGGCGCCCACGCCCCCAGCAATATGCCGTCGGTTCCCACCTTCATGGCGCAGCGATCGTGCGCCACGAAAAAGCGCTTGAAGGTAAACCCATCGCGTCGCAGCGTCGATTTATGGTCAGGTTGCTCACTCATTGTGCCGGGCTCCAGATGAAAACCGTCGTAGCATAGGGTAAACATCTATACAGTAAAAGCGCGGTTGTCTGTTTTAAACAGGTGAAGAACCCGGCCAATGCGTCTATAATCAGCGCCCCAAATAGAGGTAGACCATGACAGCAACAACTTTTTCCGAGCTAGATCTTGATGACAGCCTGTTAGACGCCCTGCGCGATATGGGTTATGAACGCCCGACTGCTATCCAGTTGGCGGCCATTCCGCCGGCAATGGACGGCCGCGATGTGCTGGGCTCAGCGCCGACCGGCACCGGCAAAACCGCCGCCTATCTGCTGCCGGTCTTGCAGCATCTGTTAGATTTTCCTCGTAAAAAATCCGGACCGCCTCGTATTCTGATCTTAACGCCGACGCGTGAGCTCGCCATGCAGGTCGCCGATCAGGCGCGCATCATGGCCGCCCACACCCATCTGGATATCGCCACCATTACCGGCGGCGTGGCCTATATGAACCACGCCGAAGTGTTCAGTGAAAATCAGGATGTGGTGGTGGCGACCACCGGTCGTCTGCTGCAATATATCAAAGAAGAGAATTTTGACTGCCGGGCGGTAGAAACGCTGATTCTGGATGAAGCGGACCGCATGCTGGATATGGGCTTCGCGCAGGATATCGAGCATATCGCCGGTGAAACCCGCTGGCGCAAACAGACATTGCTGTTCTCCGCGACGCTGGAAGGCGAGGCGATTAAAGACTTTGCCGAGCGTTTGCTGAACGATCCGGTCGAAGTTGAAGCCGATCCGTCACGCCGCGAGCGGAAAAAAATTCTGCAATGGTACTACCGTGCCGACGATATCAAACATAAAACCGCCCTGCTCTGCAACCAGTTGAAACAAGCGGACGTTACCCGTTCAATCGTTTTCGTGCGCAAGCGCGAGCGAGTGCATGAACTGGTGGCCTGGTTACGGGAAGCCGGCATTACCGCCTGTTATCTTGAAGGCGAAATGGTGCAGGCCAAGCGCAACGAAGCGATCAAACGCCTGAGCGACGGGCGGGTGAACGTGTTGGTGGCGACCGACGTCGCCGCACGCGGCATCGACATCAATGATGTCAGCCACGTGTTCAATTTCGACCTTCCGCGTACGGCCGATACCTATCTCCATCGCATCGGCCGTACCGGTCGCGCGGGGCGCAAAGGCTGCGCGATCTCTTTCGTCGAGGCGCACGATCACCTGCTGCTGGGGAAAATCAGCCGTTATCTGAATGAACCGCTGAAGCCGCGGGTTATCGAGGAGCTTCGCCCGACCACCAAAGCGCCCAGCGCCAAAACCACCGGCAAGCCGTCCAAGAAAGTATTGACCAAGCGGAAAGAAAAGAAAGAGAAAGAAAAAGAGAAGGTCAAGGTGAAAGTACGTCACCGGGACAGCAAAAACATCGGCAAACGCCGTCAGCCTGCCCCAAAAGCGGGTGAGTCCGGCGAATAAAGCGCCGGCATGCAAAAAAGGGAGCTTCGGCTCCCTTTTGTATTTACGTCACGCTCTCGGATAAAACGAGTTACAGACTTTCGGTAAAAGTACGGGTGATCACGTCACGCTGCTGTTCCGGCGTCAACGAGTTAAAACGCACCGCGTAACCGGAAACGCGGATAGTCAGCTGCGGGTATTTTTCAGGATGCTGAACGGCATCTTCCAGCGTTTCACGACGCAGCACGTTGACATTCAGATGCTGACCGCCTTCCACGCGCACTTCCGGTTTGATTTCCAGCGGAACTTCACGATATTCAATCTGGCCCAGGTCGCTTACCGGAACGATTTGATCTTCGCTATAAACGGATTTTGCACAAACACAGCGTGCCTGAGATTTTTCTTCATCCAGCAACCAGAAAGAATTGATCAGCGCGCTGTCGTTCGCTTTGGTGATTTGAATACCAGTAACCATTATTGCCTCCGTAAAACGGCGTGTTTATCGTCTTAATTAAAAATTGGTATCAGTAACAAACTGCCGTCAGTTTTTAACGTTTGAATAAAACTAATTCTACCTGAGTCCCTGTATACCAGCACAATGGCGGTCATTCCTTGACTTAAATCAATTTAAACAGCCACCCAAATCAACCACGTGGGGCAATTTATTGTTTTACATCAAATTTATTAGCTGCCATTGCTGCAAATAATTTTGTAAATTTTCAATTTTTTTTCAAAATCATCCCTGTGCCGGGCTGCCTGCGCCATTGTTACGATTTTACCTCGGCGCAATTGAACGGTAAGCTACCGGCAACAAAACTCACCCTACGGACAGAGAGTGCATGATGGCAACTTCCCTAACCTGGCATGACGTTCTGGCACAAGAAAAGTTACAGCCCTACTTTATTAATACGCTTCAATTCGTCGGTAAAGAACGCGCGGCGGGAAAAATCATTTACCCGCCGCAGAAAGATGTCTTTAACGCTTTCCGCTTTACCGAGCTTCATCAGGTCAAGGTGGTTATCCTCGGTCAGGATCCCTACCACGGCCCCAACCAGGCCCATGGGCTCTCTTTCTCCGTTCGCCCAGGCGTGCCCGCGCCACCGTCGCTGGTCAATATTTATAAAGAACTGGCTAATGATATACCGGATTTTGAAATCCCGCGGCACGGCTTCCTGCAAAGCTGGGCCGAGCAAGGGGTGATGCTGCTGAATACGGTGTTGACCGTAGAGGCCGGCCAGGCGCATTCACACGCCAATCTGGGCTGGGAAACCTTTACCGACCGCGTTATTGCGGCATTGAATGAAAATCGCGAAGGCATTGTCTTTTTGCTGTGGGGATCGCACGCCCAGAAAAAAGGCAGCATTATTGACCGCCAGCGCCATCACGTTCTGAAAGCGCCGCACCCTTCCCCGCTGTCGGCCCATCGCGGCTTTCTGGGATGTAAGCATTTTTCCCAGGCTAACCGGCTCCTGGAACAGCAAGGTCTTGCCCCGATAGACTGGACGCCGCGCCTGCCGGAGAATCAGTAAAGAAATACTGCCTTCAGCCGCTGGAGGCAGCAACATCATGACGGCGAAAACGATAATAAACCAGGGAATGATATAACAAGGAGAAGGGAGTGATTTGGTGGAGCTAAGCGGGATCGAACCGCTGACCTCTTGCATGCCATGCAAGCGCTCTCCCAGCTGAGCTATAGCCCCACATCAAGTGGCGAGTTCGCGATATAAAACCAAACAGAGGGATTGTTTGGTGGAGCTAAGCGGGATCGAACCGCTGACCTCTTGCATGCCATGCAAGCGCTCTCCCAGCTGAGCTATAGCCCCGTATCTTACAGACCGTATCTGTGCGAACGGGTCGCATAATATGAGACCCGATTGGCAGTGTCAACGGCTAAATCCTTTTATAGCGCCAACCGCTGAAAAAGACGCCAAACGCGCTCATAATCGATAACATATCGGCGTCGACCGGCGGTTCAGAATGGCGCAAGGGCGGAGCGTCAGGTAAATAGCATAAAAATGCTGTCAACGATAAGGCGTTTTATTATCATCTGATAATATTATGTTCATCCAATTACACAACCTGTCCCATGCGCTATTTGCCGATGATTGCATTGACCCTGATGATGGCCGGCATTTTGCCTGCCAGAGCACAGCCGGAAATCGCTCCCATCACCGAACAGGCCGGAGATCATTTCGATATCCGCCAGTTTGACGTGGAGAGTGATAAAAACCGCCGATACCGACTTTTTATTGCGCTTCCGCGTCAGACGGCGCCGGCGGAAGGTTATCCCGTACTTTATCTGCTGGACGGCAATGCGCAGTTCCCTTTCGCGGTGAACAGCTATAAAACGGAAAACGGCACGGCGCCGCTGATCGTCGCCATCGGCTACCAGGGCGATCGGGCGTACGATGTGCCGGCCCGAACGCGGGACTACACCCCGCCGACCACCATCGTCGATCCCCATTTCGACAAAGGCGGGGAAGCCGAAGCCTTTTATCAGTTCCTGCAAAACGGCGTAAAACCCTGGGTGGAGGCGCGTTATCGGGTGAACACGCAAAAACAGACCCTCGCCGGCCACTCTTTCGGCGGTCTGTTTACCCTTTACGCGCTGTTTAACCATAGCGCGTCTTTTCAGCGTTATGTGGCGGCAAGCCCCTCTATCTGGTGGGGCGATGGCGTGGTTATCCCGGCAAAAACGCCGCTGCTCGACGCGCCGCCGCAGTCCATTACGCTGAGCGTGGGCGAATACGAGGACGCGCCGGAAAAAGCGACGGCGGAACAGCCCGCCGACACAGGACGGGAGGAGCGTCACAGCCGGCGGCAGATGGTGACCAAAGCGCGAACGCTAGCCGCCCGGTTACAAGATCAGGGCGCCAACGCGCGGTTTATCCTGTTTGCCGGCAAAAACCACGGCGACGTTATTCCGGATGCCATCGCCAAGGCGGTTATTATCGCCGGCCAGTAACGACGCCCCGCTTGCGGATGAAAAAAGCCCGGCAGTTTGCCGGGCTTGCGTTAACCGAATAGCGTCAGCGATTACTGCTGCGCTTCACGTTCTGCGATAAACGCCAGCGCCTTATCAATCCGCGCCAGCGAACGCTGCTGACCGACAGCCAGTACCGTCACATCCACGCCGGGAGACTGTCCTGCGCCGGTTACGGCCACGCGCAGCGGCATACCGACCTTACCCATGCCCTGCCCCAATTCATCGGCGGTTCCCTGAATCGCCTGATGAATGTTTTCAGCCGTCCAGTCGGTGATGGCCGCCAGCTTGCCGCGCACCAGTTCCAGCGGCTGACGCGCCACCGGACGCAGGTGTTTCTTCGCCGCATCCGCATCAAACTGTTCAAAGTCTTCATAGAAATAACGGCAGGAAGCCGCAATCTCTTTCAGGGTTTTGCAGCGCTCGCCCAGCAGGGTAACCAGTTCGCTCAGCTGCGGCCCGGTGCGGGTGTCGATGCCCGCCTGCTCGATATGCCATGACAAATGGGTGGCGACATATTCCGGCGGCAGGTGATTGATATAGTGATGATTCAGCCACTGCAGTTTTTCGGTATTAAAGGCGCTCGCCGATTTGCTGACCGCGTCCAGTGAAAACAGATTTTTCATCTCTTCCACCGAGAAAATTTCCTGATCGCCGTACGACCACCCTAAACGCACCAGGTAGTTCAGCAAGGCTTCCGGCAGATAGCCGTCATCGCGATACTGCATCACGCCCACAGCGCCATGCCGTTTGGAGAGCTTCTTGCCGTCATCACCCAGAATCATCGATACGTGGGCATATTCCGGCACCGGCGCGCCCAACGCCTTCAGGATATTAATCTGGCGCGGCGTATTGTTGATATGGTCTTCACCGCGGATCACGTGGGTAATTTCCATGTCCCAGTCGTCGATCACCACGCAGAAGTTATAGGTCGGCGAACCGTCGGTGCGACGGATGATCAGATCGTCAAGCTCCTGATTGCTGAACTCAATCGGCCCGCGAATGCTGTCGTTAAAGATCACCGAGCCTTCCTGCGGATTCAGAAAACGGACCACGTGGGGCTCGTCATCGGCGTGATGGTGATGGGAGTCGCGGCAGTGGCCGTCATAGCGCGGCTTTTCGCCGTTCGCCATCTGCTTTTCGCGCAGCGCTTCCAGACGCTCTTTCGAGCAATAACATTTATAGGCGGTGCCGTTTTCCAGCATCTGGTCAATAACGGCGTTGTAGCGGTCAAAGCGCTTGGTCTGATAATACGGGCCCTCATCCCAATCAAGATGCAACCAGTTCATGCCGTCCATAATGGCATCAATCGCTTCCTGGGTAGAACGCTCCAGGTCGGTATCTTCAATACGCAAAACGAACTCGCCGCCATGATGACGGGCAAACAGCCAGGAATAAAGCGCGGTACGGGCGCCGCCGACGTGAAGATAGCCAGTTGGACTGGGCGCGAAACGGGTTTTGATTTTCATTTGGGATTACAGCCTTTTTACGCAACGGCTGTCGGCGGATACCGACATAAGTTCAAAACAATATAAAGTGGCGACATTCTATCATTCTGCCCCGATTCCTCAACGCTGTAACGCGCCGCGCCATGGTTTATTACGCACCGAACTGACTAAGGAAGCATCGCCGACGTGCAGAAATAGGACGCCTTGCCTAATTTTACAACGAACAACCATTTTACTTTTAAAAAGCGTTGACTCACTTTCAACTATCCCTATAATGCGACTCCACACAGCGAGGGTGATTAGCTCAGCTGGGAGAGCACCTCCCTTACAAGGAGGGGGTCGGCGGTTCGATCCCGTCATCACCCACCACTCTTAGAGTGACGCGCTGTGTGAAGCAAGAAGAATCGAGATTGGGTGATTAGCTCAGCTGGGAGAGCACCTCCCTTACAAGGAGGGGGTCGGCGGTTCGATCCCGTCATCACCCACCAATCTCACACCAGCTGTCTTCTTGCTGGAAATGAAGTTCAGAAGTGGGTGATTAGCTCAGCTGGGAGAGCACCTCCCTTACAAGGAGGGGGTCGGCGGTTCGATCCCGTCATCACCCACCAATCTCACGCCAGCTGTCTTCTTGCTGGAAATGAAGTTCAGGAGTGGGTGATTAGCTCAGCTGGGAGAGCACCTCCCTTACAAGGAGGGGGTCGGCGGTTCGATCCCGTCATCACCCACCACTTCTGCGGGTCGTTAGCTCAGTTGGTAGAGCAGTTGACTTTTAATCAATTGGTCGCAGGTTCGAATCCTGCACGACCCACCAATATCCGCAAAGTTTTTCCTTTCTGAAGTACATTCATTCAAAATCATCATGCTGCTAGTGAAAGTTAATGGCGGAGACTATTACGTATTTACTCCCGCGATGACATTTCTCGAAACCAGAACATATCCCGTTCAACAAAAAACGCCCTGATAAGAGCGTTTTTTATGGGTTTTATACGGCAGAATGGTTTATCCGCGAAAAGCGTCAGATTTCCCAGTCATGGTTATAACGCTTGGGTTTGAACTGGATAACATCCCCTTTTTGCAAGCCATGCAAACTGAGATCGTCTTTCGCCACTTCAGCTTCTATCAGCTCCTGTTGATTGCCAATCTTCAATGACAGACGGGTTAACGCGCCCAGCGGACGGATATCACGTACGATAACCGGCTGGTAGCCATCCTGCGCCTCAACGGACAAAGCCACTTCATGAGGACGGAACAGGATGGTTTCGTCAGTCTGTTCAATCTTCAGCAGGTTGCTGTCCCCCAGGAAGTGATAAACAAATTCACTGGCCGGGTGATTATAAACCTCATCAGGCGAACCAATCTGTTCAATGACGCCTTTATTCATCAGTACGATACGATCGGCGACTTCCATCGCCTCTTCCTGATCGTGCGTAACAAACACCGACGTCAGATTGATATCCTCATGCAGGCGGGATAGCCAGCGACGCAGCTCCTTGCGCACTTTGGCATCCAGCGCGCCGAAGGGTTCGTCCAGCAACAGAATGCTGGGCTCGACAATCAGCGCCCTGGCAAGGGCGATACGCTGACGCTGACCGCCGGACAACTGCTCGGGATAGCGGTCCGCCAGCCACTCCAGCTGCACCAGGCGCAGCAGTTCATGGACTTTTTTTTCAATGTCGCGTTTCGACGGGCGGGTGCTTTTCGGCTTCATCCGCAGCCCAAACGCCACGTTGTCAAATACCGTCATGTGGCGGAACAAGGCGTAATGCTGGAACACAAACCCCACATTGCGCTGACGCACATCGTGAACGGATACATCCTCGCCGTGAAAAATAATGTTGCCGCTATCCGGCTGTTCCAGACCGGCGATAATACGCAATAATGTTGTTTTACCGCACCCGGACGGCCCCAGCAGCGCCACCAGTTCACCGCTCTGAATGGCCAGATTGATTTGATTCAGAGCCTGGAACTGACCAAATTGTTTATTAATATTGCGGATCTCAATGCTCATTTTTGGTCAACTCCTGTTGTTTCTCTAGTTGCTTCGTCAGGCGGCTCTCACTCCACTGGCGCAGCAGAAGCACGACCAGCGACATCACCAACAGCAGTATGGCGACGCTAAAAGCAGCGACGATATTGTATTCGTTATAAAGAATTTCGATATGCAGCGGCAGCGTGTTGGTCAACCCGCGGATATGGCCGGAAATAACCGAGACGGCCCCGAATTCCCCCATCGCCCTGGCGGTACACAGCACTACGCCGTAAATCAGCGCCCACTTCACGTTAGGCAGCGTGATATGCCAGAACATCTGCCAGCCGTTGGCGCCCAGCAGCCTGGCGGCCTCTTCTTCCTGCGACCCCTGCTGCTCCATCAGCGGGATCAGTTCGCGGGCCACGTACGGCAGCGTGACGAAAATCGTCGCCAGCACAATCCCCGGCACCGCATAAACGACTTCCAGATTATGGGCGGTCAGAAACGGATACAGCTTACTTTGCGCCCCAAACAGCAGGACATAGACCAAACCGGCAACCACCGGCGAGACGGAGAAAGGCAAATCGATTAACGCCAGCAGAAAACTTTTACCGCGGAATTCGAATTTCGTCACGCTCCAGGCGGTTGCAAGGCCGAAGAGGACATTGAGCGGCACGGAAATCACCGTAGCCAGCAGCGTCAGCTTCAGCGCGGAGACCGCATCGGGTTCGGTGATGGCATTCCAGAATGCGACGACGCCTCTATCCAACCCCTGCGTCACCACCATAAACAGCGGCAAAACCAGAATCAGGAAAAAGACGATCCACGCCAGCGAAACCAAAATATAGTAGGTCGCCGGGTGCTTTTGGGATTTCGTTGCACGGGGCTGAGCGGAAATAACTTGATCCATCACGATATGCCTTACAGTTTCGGTTGGATGCGGCGCTGCAATAAATTAATCAACAGCAACATAATGAAAGAAACCAGCAGCATAAACACGCCAATCCCGGTCGCGCCTTTGTAGTCATACTGGTCGAGCTTCGAGACGATCAGCAGCGGCAGAATTTCGGTTTTAAAAGGGATATTCCCCGCAATAAACACCACTGAACCGTACTCCCCCACGCCGCGGGCAAACGCCAGGGCAAAGCCGGTCAGCCAGGCGGGAAGCAAGGTGGGAATCAACACATGGCGAAATACCTGCAGCGGACGCGCGCCAAGACAGGCCGCGGCTTCCTCGATTTCTTTCGGAATATCGGCAAGAACGGGCTGCAATGTCCTGACGACAAAAGGCAGGGTGACAAAAATCAACGCCAGCGTGATGCCGATGCCGGTGTAAGCGATTTTAAAAGGAAACAGCGAGCCAATCAGGCCGTTCGGCGCGTACAGGGCCGTCAACGCAATCCCCGCGACCGCCGTCGGCAGCGCAAACGGCATATCGATCATCGCGTCAATGATCTTACGGCCGGGAAAGGTGTAACGAACCAACACCCACGCCAGCAGCGTTCCCAAAATACCATTGATAAATGCAGCGGCCAGCGCCGTGCCAAAAGAGAGCTGGAGCGAGAAAAGTACCTGCCGGCTGGTAATAAGCTCCCAGAATTGTGCCAGGGTCAGTTGGCTGGCGTAAAGAAACATACCGGCCAAAGGGATGAGTACTATCAACCCTAAGTAACTCAGGCTGAAACCCAAAGTTAATCCGAAACCGGGAATTACCGAGGAGGAACGTTGTGACATACTGTGCCTTTAAATAGTCATACTCAGAGATCCAGGCGAATCAAATAATTGCCGACGAGATAAAGCCGCTGCATAGACAGCGGCCTGAAAGAGTACCAGAAAGACTGTTAATTATTTATTGATCTCTTGGAATATTTTGTCAAATACCGTGCCATCTTTGAAGAATCTGTCCTGCGCGGCTTTCCAGCCGCCGAAGTCGCCGTCAATGGTCACCAGCTTCACCGAGGCGAACTGATCTTTAAATTCTTCGGCAATCTTTTCATTGCGCGGGCGGTAGAAGTGCTTACCGATAATCCGTTGAGCTTCATCGCTGTAGAGGTATTGCAGATAGGCTTCCGCCTGCTTGCGCGTTCCTTTACGCTCTACCACCTTGTCAACCACCGCCACCGGGGGTTCGGCCAGAATAGACAGCGACGGCGTAACGATTTCCAGCTGATCGCCGCCCTGCTCTTTCAAAGAGAGATAGGCTTCGTTTTCCCAGGCCAGCAGAACATCGCCCAGTTGGCGCTGCACAAAGCTGATCGTCGAGCCGCGGGCGCCGGTATCCAGCACCGGAGCATTGCGATACAGATCGGTGACAAACTTCAACGCCGTTTCATCATTACCGCCGGGCTGAGCTTTGGCATACGCCCAGGCGGCCAGGAAGTTCCAACGGGCGCCGCCGGAGGTCTTCGGATTTGGCGTAATCACCTCAACGCCCGGTTTAACCAGGTCGTTCCAGTCTTTAATCTGCTTCGGATTACCCTTTCTCACCAGAAAAACGATGGTGGAGGTATAAGGCGTACTATTGTCGGGCAAGCGCGCCTGCCACTTCGGATCGATAATTTGCTGATTCAGATTAAGCGCATCGATATCCCCGGCCAGCGCCAGCGTCACGACATCGGCCTGCAGGCCGTCAATCACCGAACGCGCCTGCTTGCCGGAGCCGCCGTGGGAGTTTTTGATGGTGATATCTTCACCCGCGGTCTCTTTCCAATGCTTGATAAAAGCGGCGTTATATTGTTGATACAGTTCGCGGGTCGGATCGTAAGATACGTTCAATAATTCGGTCGCTGCGGAAGCAACGCCGGAAAACAACAGCGCTGCCGTAGCAACAGATAGCCCCAGACGACGTATTGACATTATTATCACTCCCTAAAATTTGACAGTATTTATTCCCGCCCGGAACGCTATAGCACCCCAGGATAACGGGTTAATGCGTTATCATTTCCGACAGTTGGATTCAAAAAATAACGATGAATGCGACTGATTGGCGCGGCGTACGCTCAGGCATCAGACCGACGGCACGAAAGTGACAATAGAGGATATGGGAAAGTGGCAAAAATACTGTTTCGCGATAATTTATACTATCGCGTTATATTGTTAACCGATATGAAATAGTTTTCAATCTAAGTAAATGATATTCGCCGGAACGATAATTATACCGGCGAGTTCAGGCTGCGTTGCAATAGCTATTTTTCCTCATCCAATTGCAGGGCGACGTACAACAGCAAACGATCGTCGAAATTCCCCAGATCCAATCCGGTGAGCTCAGAGATACGGTTAAGGCGGTACTCCAGCGTGTTGCGATGGATAAACAGCGACTTTGCCGTTGTCCCCGGGTGCACATTATTGCGGAACCAGGCATGCAGCGTCCGGCGCAGCAGGCCGTTACCGTCCATGGCCTTAAGCCTCGCCAACGGCCGCACCAGTTCATTCGCCTGCCAGCCTCCGCGCAGGCTGTCCAGCAATACCGGCAGCATCAGATCCTGATAATAGTAGCAGCGCTGCGCGGGCATCCGCTGCTTGCCGACGCTCATGGTGGTGCGGGCGGTGCGGTAAGAGCGGGCAATGCTGCCGGGACCGGTAAAATAGTTTCCCAGCGCCAGCCGCACCCGCAGGCGACTGCTCTCCGTCATGCGCGACAGCAGGCCATCCACGCGGCGGCGATGCTCTTCCGCGTCCCAGCGGCCGTGGCTGTTTAACGCCGGCTTCAATACCACCATTTCCGTCAGGGAAACAATGGCGATCAGATTGTCGCGCTCCGGCGTGGTCAGCAGCGTCTGCAACTGCTGAAGCTCCGCCATCGCGCTGTCCACGCCAAGCTGTCCGCTATCGACCTCGACCACCGCCACGACGCGCGGCTGATTAACATCGATGCCCAAACGCTGCGCCCACTCCATCAGCGCGGGAGAAAGATCGTCAGTACGGATCAGATTAAGCACCAACTCTTCGCGCAGGCGGCTATCCTGCGCCAGCATATGCAGCAGCCTCGCCTGCTCAAGCATCATTTCCGCCGTCATGCACACCAGTTCGCCGTACTGACGCAACAGCCCGGGGTTGCCGGTCAGGCCGATCACCCCGACGATTTCACCGTCAATATGCAGCGGCAGGTTGATGCCGGGACGCACGCCGTGCAGATGGCGCGCCACCGCCTCGTCAATATCGACCACCCTTCCCTGCGAAAGCACCAGCAGCGCGCCTTCATGCAATTCCCCCAACCGCTCCTGATCGCCACTGCCGATGATCTTGCCGCGAGCATCCATCACATTGATATTGCTATCAATAATCTGCATGGTCCGCGCGACGATATCCTGTGCCATTTTGGCATTGAGATGGTACGACGCCATTTCTACCTCTGAGGGGGAACACTGACAATTGCACCAGCATAGCGGCGCGTCCCGCGCCGTACATTGTGCAAATTAACAAAGAACGGGGGATTCAGTTGAATCTGTGGAAGACCTCACAAAATTCGGGCGAAATAGTGAGAGAGGACGGCCGGGTGGCGCGCACCCGGCTTTGACGGAACGGGATTATTGGGAGAGCAGATAAATATTGCTGTCGCCGCGACGGATATGCAGCGCCAGCACCGCGGGCTTGCTTTCCAGGATCTTGCGCAATTCGCCAAGATTCCGTATCGGCTGCTGGTTCACGCCAAGGATGACGTCATCCTTTTTCAAGCCGATTCGCGCCGCCGCGGAATCCGCCTTGACGTTATCGACTTTAACGCCCTTTTGCCCCTCCACCTGGATATTGCTTAATTCGGCGCCTTCGATACCGGAATAGAGGTTGCCGGACGCCACCTGCGCCTGACTGCTTTGCTGCAACGTCACATTCACCGTTAGCGGTTTGCCGTCGCGCAACAGTCCCAGCGACACCTTGCTGCCCACCGGCAACGACCCCACCTGCGCCCGCAATGCCGCAAAACTGCCGATCGCTTTGCCGTTCAGCGTCACAATCACGTCGCCGGCTTTAATGCCCGCCTCGGCCGCGGCCGATTTCGGCTGAACCTGGCTGATAAAAGCGCCGCGCTGCGCGTCCACCTTCATCGCCTGCGCCAGTTCCGAATTCAGCTCGGTGCCGGTAATGCCCAGCTCGCCGCGTTTTACCTCACCGAACTCGACGATCTGCGCCACCAGGCTTTTCACCATATTACTGGGAATGGCGAAACCGATGCCGATATTGCCGCCGTCAGGAGCCAGGATCGCGGTATTTAAACCGATCAGCTCGCCGTTCAGGTTAACCAGCGCGCCGCCGGAGTTTCCCCGGTTGATGGCCGCGTCGGTCTGAATAAAGTTTTCATAGTTTTCAATATTCAATCCGCTGCGTCCCAGCGCCGAGACAATCCCGGAGGTTGCCGTCTCCCCCAGCCCGTACGGGTTACCGATGGCGACGGTGTAATCGCCGACGCGCAACTGGTCGGAATCGGCCAGGCGGATGGCCGTCAGGTTGTTGAAATTTTGCAGTTGCACCAGCGCCACGTCGGAACGGGGATCTTTACCGATCACCTTGGCGTCATATTTTCGCCCGTCGTTAAGGCGCACCTGAATTTTATCGGCGTTATCCACCACGTGGTTATTGGTGACCACGTAGCCTTTTTCGGCATTGATGACCACCCCGGCGCCCAGCGCCTGAAAATCCTGCTGGCGGGAAGGCTGCCCCTCATCGCCGCTCTCCCCATTCTGACAAATGGGAGATTGCTGAAACGGCGAGCCGTCCTGACAGAACGGCGAGTCTTCGCCAAAGAAAGGCTGTAGCTGCTGAGGGATATTCTCTTTAGTGACGTTGGTATGCCCTTCCACATAGATATTGACGACCGAAGGCATGACTTTTTCCAGCATCGGCGCCAGGCTGGGAAGTGCGGTCGGTGAGGATGAGGTGGAAGCCGTCTCTGCCGCATGCGCTCCGATCGGCCCCATCGCCATCGCCAGGCTTAACGTCAGCGCGCTTAGAACTAATGATTTTCTTTTCATGGGGAATATATCTCATAGTAACAATGGGCAAGTTTCACGGCCTTTATGCACAGGTCGTGCTGGATGAGATAAATATGAACCAACAAAGTTCATCAATGGAAGATGATGAAGCGTAAGAAAATATTGTCGCTATTTACAAAAGTGATTATTCCGCGGCCATCAGCCTGCGGTATTCATCATAGGCATACAGGTCGGTCATGCCGCTAATGTAATCCTGAATTAACCGGGCGCGATAATAATACTCGCTTATCTCCTGCTCGGCGGAAGATAAGCGTTGCAGGTTCTCCACCGCCTCCCGATACGCCAAGCAATGTTTGCTGGATAATTTATGATACAGGCGCGTTTCGATAGGATAGCGTTTATGCGTCCCTTCTTTTACCAGTCGGCTGAAGTCCTGATACGCCATCTCCAGCAGCGGACTATAAATATCCAGCAGCCCGCGGATAACCCGGTAGCCCTGAAGCTCCAGTTGCTCAACCTCGTGATGATTGAATACGTGCTTCAAGGCGACATTTTTAAATATTTTCAATAACCGATTCTGCGCGCTTTCATCTTCCAGCAGCGCCTGATTAAACGCCCCGTTATAGATTGCCGGCAGGTTATCAATAAAACGCTGCGAAGCGTGCGGCACCAGTCTGGCCACGGTATTTACGCGAAGATTCATAAAGAATTGATCGCTGGTGCTGCGCCACGGGTGACGATTCTGGTTTTCGAAAGCGCGGCCGACGGTCTTGCTGAACAGATCTCCCGGCAGCACCTCGCCCCAGCTCTGATGCAAACGGTCGTATAGCTGTTCGACGGTGAGAATATCTTTCTCTACCGCATCTTCCAGATCGGCAACGCAGTATGAAATATCGTCCGCCGCTTCCATAATGTAGGTAAGCGGATGGCGATGAAATTCCCCCATCGATAACGCGTCGCGCAGCGTGGTGACGAACGCCTCCTCGGCCAGGTAGTAGCCGGGTTTTTTCATCAGGTAGTCGTACTGCGCGGGTACGGCCCCGCGCCAGTAGGCGGGCCGGGTGTATTTCAGGATGCAGCCGACCTGCCCGTAGGTCAGATTCAGCTTAAGCAGGGTGTGCACCAGACGAATGGCCTGCGCATTTCCTTCAAAGTAGCTCAGGTCCTGACGGATGCGGCTGCGCAGTTCGTCCAGCCCATCGTCGCGCAGGCGCAGCGCCTCCACGCGGCACCGATCCTGGCGTTCATCGTCCTCGCCCTGATAGGCGACGTCCAGTAACGACCCGAACCAGTTGTTAATCGCCGACTCGCCGAAATGACCAAAGGGGGGATTGCCTATATCATGCATCAGGCAGGCCATTTCCACCATGCTTTCGAACGGGGTTTGCCACTGGGCCAGTCCCAGTTCCTCCAGACGATCATCCCGCCGCAGGCGCTCCAGGATATCTTTGGCGATATAGCGCCCGACCTGCTGAACTTCCATGGAGTGGGTCAGGCGCGAACGCACCGCGGCGTTGCGTTCCAGCGGGAAAACCTGGGTTTTTTGCTGCAGGCGGCGAATGGCGGCCGAATTGATGATGCGTCCGCGATCGCTTTCAAACTGGCGCACAATCGAATAGTCATCCTCCGCGCTAATCGGCTGACTAAGAGGACGCTGAAAGCTCATCTTTTTGGCGAAATCGATACCGGACATAGGATCCTCCATTGAGTGCCGCTGCATAACCGTCTCCATTTAACCCCGTAAGCCATGATAGACTAGCCGACGCTATACTCATGCTATTTATCACAAAATTTGTGGGGAACCCTATGAAAGTCGGCATTATCGGAGCTATGGAACAAGAAGTTACCCTGCTTCGCGATCGGATAGAAAACCGTCAGACCATACAACGCGCCGGCTGCGAAATCTACAGCGGCCGGTTAAACGGCGTCGACGTCGCGTTATTGAAGTCCGGTATCGGTAAAGTCTCCGCGGCGCTGGGAACCACGTTATTGCTGGAACACAGCCGGCCGGACGTGGTGATTAACACCGGCTCGGCCGGCGGGCTGGCCGCGACGCTGAAAGTCGGCGACATTGTGATTTCCGACGAGGTGCGCTATCACGACGCCGACGTCACCGCCTTTGGCTATGAGCCGGGCCAGATGGCGGGCTGCCCGGCGGCGTTTATCGCCGACGAGGGGTTGATTACGCTGGCTCAGGACGCCATCGCCGAACTTCAACTGCATGCGGTGCGCGGCCTGGTGGTCAGCGGCGATGCGTTTATCAACGGCGCGGAACCCCTGGCGCGCATCCGCCGCACCTTTCCTCAGGCGATAGCGGTAGAGATGGAGGCGACGGCCATTGCCCACGTCTGCCATCAGTTCGCCGTGCCTTTCGTTATCGTGCGGGCCATTTCCGACGTCGCCGATCAGGAATCCCACCTCAGCTTTGATGAGTTTCTGACGGTCGCCGCCGAACAATCCACCCGCATGGTGGAAACCATGTTGCAGGCGCTGGCCGAGCGCCGCTAACCATGCACGTCCTCCGTCGCCTGCTCGGGCTTTTGCTGCTTTCGCTGGCCGCCGCGGCCTACGCGACGCCGCAGCGGGTGATAAGTCTGGCGCCGCACGCCACCGAACTGGCGTACGCCGCCGGGATGGGGGCACAGCTGGCGGCGGTCAGCAGTTGGTCCGACTATCCCCCGCAGGCGCGGAAGCTGGAGCAGGTGGCCTCCTGGCAGGGCATTAACCTTGAGCGGATCTTGGCGCTAAAGCCCGATCTTATTCTTGCCTGGCGCGAAGGCAACCCGCAGAGGCCGCTGGAACAGCTGACCAATTTCGGCATTCCCGTGGTTTATCTGGACCCCAAAACCCTTGACGATATTCCCGGCGCATTGATAACCCTGGCGCCGTACAGTGCGCATCCCGAACAGGCGCGGCAGAACGCCGCCGCCCTGCGCAGGCAAATCGCGCAGCTGCGGCAGCGCTACGCCAGCAATAAGCCCCGGCGGGTTTTTATCCAGTTTGGTTCCCAGCCGCTGTTCACCTCGGCGCAAGGCACTTTGCAGAGTCAGGTTGTTTCACTGTGCGGCGCGCGGAATATTTTCAGCGACAGCTCGGCGCCGTGGCCGCAGGTCAGCCGCGAACAGGTGCTGACGCGCAAACCGCAGGTGATTATTATCAGCGCGTCCCCCGCCGCCGTTGCCAATACGCGGCAATTCTGGCAGCCGCAGTTATCCGTGCCGGTTATTGCGGTCAATGAAGATTGGTTTAACCGCAGCGGGCCGCGTTTATTGCTGGCGGCGCAGCAAATTTGCCGGCAGTTGGCCGAATTGAAAAACGGCGATTAGCCGCCGGCCCGTCTGATTGCGGGACCGCGGTTAAGACCGAAAGGCGGCGAGGTAACGCCAGAAGACAAAAACCCGCGCGGTCTGAGCGACGGCGCGGGTTTTATGGTTTTTCAGGCTATCAGATACTGAAAGAGGAACCGCAGCCGCAGGTGGTTTTGGCGTTCGGGTTGGTGACGATAAAACGCGAACCTTCCAGACCTTCGGTATAATCGACCGAGCCGCCCACCAGATACTGCAGGCTCATCGGGTCGACCACCAGGGCCACGCCCTGCTTCTCGATGGTCATATCGCCTTCGTTGATTTGATCGTCAAACGTAAAGCCGTACTGGAAGCCGCTGCAGCCGCCCCCGGTGATATAAACCCGCAGTTTCAGCTCGGGATTTTCTTCATCGGCAATCAGGTTTTTCACCTTGTTCGCCGCCGCATCGGTAAATTGCAGCGGCAGTGCTATATCGTCGCTCATAATATTTTCTACTCCCAACTCAGGGCTTATCAGGTGATACGCCCTAATCATACGCTTATTATCCAGCAGTAGGTTAAAACGTTCAAGATTTGACGTCGATCGACGAATTCATCACGCCATTATGCAACCAGCGCGCCCGTTCTGTCAGTACACTGCGCGGGCATTTTCAAATATGAAATCCGCACAACGATTTCACAACCGCGCCCAGTTCATTAGAATGGCACTATTTTCCACGCTACACGCAAGGTCAGGATCCGCTTAATGAACAAATCAGAAAGTCTGTACGCCGCGGCGCAGCAACTTATTCCGGGCGGGGTGAACTCGCCGGTTCGGGCGTTTAACGGCGTGGGCGGCGTTCCCCTGTTTATCGAACGGGCCGACGGCGCCTATCTTTACGATGCCGACGGCAAATCCTATATCGATTACGTCGGCTCCTGGGGGCCGATGGTGCTGGGACATAACCATCCGGCCATTCGTCAGGCGGTGATTGCCGCCGCCGAGCGCGGGCTGAGCTTTGGCGCCCCGACGGAAATGGAAGTGCGGATGGCGCGCCTGGTAACCTCGCTGGTGCCGACCATGGATATGGTGCGCATGGTCAACTCCGGCACCGAAGCGACCATGAGCGCCATCCGCCTGACGCGGGGATTTACCGGACGCGACAAAATCATCAAATTCGAAGGCTGTTACCACGGACATGCCGACTGCCTGCTGGTGAAAGCCGGTTCCGGCGCGCTGACGCTGGGGCAGCCCAACTCTCCGGGCGTACCGGCGGATTTCGCCCGCCATACCCTGACCTGCACCTATAACGATCTGGCTTCCGTACGCGCCGCCTTTAAACAATATCCGGACGATATCGCCACGGTTATCGTCGAACCCGTGGCCGGCAATATGAACTGCGTGCCGCCGCTGCCGGATTTTCTGCCGGGGCTGCGCGCCCTGTGCGACGAATTCGGCGCGCTGCTGATTATCGACGAAGTGATGACCGGATTTCGCGTCGCCCTGGCCGGCGCGCAGGCCCACTACGGCGTCGTGCCGGATTTGACCTGTTTGGGGAAAATCATCGGAGGCGGCATGCCGGTGGGCGCCTTCGGCGGCCGGCGCGACGTGATGCAGGCGCTGGCTCCCACCGGTCCGGTTTATCAGGCGGGAACCCTGTCCGGCAACCCGATAGCCATGGCGGCGGGTTTCGCCTGCCTGAGCGAAGTCGCCAAACCCGGCGTGCATCAGCAGCTTACCGCACTGACCGAACAGCTGGCGGCGGGTCTGTCCGCGGCGGCGCAGGCGGAGAATATTCCGCTGGTGGTCAATCAGGCCGGCGGGATGTTCGGGCTATTTTTTACCGATGCCGAGCGCGTCACCTGCTATCAGGAGGTGATGACCAGCGACGTAGAGCGCTTTAAGCGCTTCTTCCACCTGATGCTGGAGGAAGGGATCTACCTGGCGCCATCCGCCTTTGAAGCCGGATTTATGTCGCTGGCGCACAGCACGCAGGATATTGAACGCACGATAGAAGCCGCGCATCGTTCTTTTGCACGGCTGTAATCAACGTGGCAGGCCCGGTTGTCCTCACTCCATGGGGCTTTATCGGGCCTGCCGGCGCAGCAGATAAACAAAATACGGCGCGCCGATAAAGGTCGCCAGCAGCCCGGCCGGAATCTGGTTCGGGAACAGCAACATTCTCCCGCACCAGTCGGCCGATACCATCAGCCCCCCGCCAAGCAGCGCGGAAGCGCAGATCTGCGGCATGATACGGCTAAACCCCATCATGCGCGCCAGATGCGGCGCCATCAGCCCCACAAAGCTCATCGGCCCGACGATTAACGTCGCCGTGGCGGTCAATACCGAGGCCAATAACAGCACCAGCAGACGCACCGGGGTAACCGCCACCCCAAGCGAGCGGGCGGTGGCGGCGCCTAACGGCAAAATGCGCAGCCAGCGCTGGCACAGAGGGACTATCAGCAGCAGCAATACGGCGATAACCACGGAACGCACGGCATCCGGCCCTTCCACGTTATAGGTGGACCCGGACAGCCAGGTGAGCACGCTCGCCACGCGCGGATCGCCGCTGGCCAACAGCAACGTAATCACCGTGCCGAACACCATGCTCAGGGCGATACCGGCCAGCAGCATGCGCTGGGTGGAAAATCCGCCGCGCCCGGCAATCATCACCATCGCCAGCAGCGCCGCCGCGGCGCCGGCGCTTCCGGCCGGGATCAGCCACGCAAAGGCGTCGCCCGGTACGAAGAACAGCAGTATGATGACGCCGAATGAGGCGCCGGAGCTGATCCCCAGCACTTCAGGGCTGCCCATCGGGTTGCCGGTCAGTTTCTGTATCAGCGTGCCGGCCACCGCCAGCATGACCCCGGCGGCCAATGCCGCCAGCACGCGCGGCCAGCGCCACGGCAATAGCTGCGTCAGCTGATCGCCGCCGCTCCACTGCCAGCCCTGCGCGTTTTTCCCCAGCGTCAGCGCGATTAACACCACGGCGATCAACAGCGCGCCGCCAGCCAGCATCCACCATCCCCACCGGCGCCGCTCCGTCTCCCGTATTCCGCCCGGTTCCATCATCGAAGGCTGCCCGCCGGTGCGCAAACGCGGCAGCAGCCACAGCAGCAGCGGCGCGCCAATCACCGCCGTCGCCGCGCCGGTCGGCACCTCGCGCCATACGCCGCTCAGCCAGATGACGAGTTGATCGGTCACGCCCAGCAATAAGGCGCCGAGCAACGGGGCCAGCCAGAGTCGATGCAGTAAACGCCTGGCGCCCAGCATTTTAGCCAGCAGCGGGGCAAAAAGGCCGATAAAACCGATAATGCCCGCCGCGTTGACCAACTGCGCGCTGAGGAAAATAGCCAGTCCGAGGGCCCCCAGCCGCGCCAGCGATATGCCCAGCCCCAGATTGCTGGCGACGGCGTCGTCCAGCCCCAGCAGGGTTAACGGACGCAGCAGCAGTAACGCCAGGCAGAAACAAATCAGCAGACGAGGAAAGACAAAGCGCACGTTATTCCAGTCCTGCTGATTCAATACCCCGCTGCTCCACAGAAACATATTCTGTAGCTGGTCGTGGTAAAACAGCGCCAGCAACTGGTTGAGCGCGCCGCAGTAAAAGCTCACCACCAGCCCGGCCAGAATCAGCGTAACCGGCGACAGACGTCTTCCCCAGGCGACGCCGAACACCAGCGCGCCAACCGCCAACGCGCCGATCATCGCCGCTATTTGCTGAATAAACACGCCGCCGGGCAGCGCCGCCAGCGTGGCGGCCGTAATGCCCAGCTGCGCCCCGGTGGCGATCCCCAGCGTCGAGGATTCCGCCAGCGGATTACGCAAAACCTGTTGAAACAGCACCCCGCTCAGCCCCAGCCCGGCGCCCACCAGCAGCGCCAGCGCCATGCGCGGCAGCAGGCTATAGTGAAACAGCAGTTGGCGGATATCCTCGGCGGAGGGCTGCCATACCCCTTGCCACCACTGCGCCGCGGGCAGCTGACGCTGTAAATTGTAAGCGCCCAGCGCCAGCAGCGCCGCCAGCAAAAAACCGATCGGCAAAACGGGCGACATCCGGTTTCTAGTTAACGTCACGCCGCGCCTCCAGAGCCTGTTCCATTAGACGGCAGAAACGCATGGCCGACAGCGTGGCGCCATACAGCCAGGCCGGGGGCACCCGCTGCAGGCGCCGCTGACGCACGAACGACATCGCCTGCCACAGCGGGCTGTCCGCCAGCTGCGCTATGACGGCGTCGTCGCCGTGATCGAAGCAGAGGGCGTTGGCGTTTTCAATCTCGGCCAGACGTTCAATGCCGACAATCGTACTGCCCCAGAAACTGGTTTCGCCCCGCCAGGCGTTTTCTATCCCTACTTCATCCATCACTTCCTGAAACAGGCTGTTTTTGCCGATCACCACCGCGTGACGCAGATCCAGCAGGGTAAACAGCAGCAGCGGGCGACGGGTATAAGGCTGTAAACGCGTTTTTGCCTGCTGCATAAATTCGGAGAACTGCCGTAAATGCCGGTTCGCCGCCCCGGGGATGCCCAGCGCATCCGCCAGCCTCTCCAGCGAGGGCTTGACCAACGTCAGCGGCTTGCCGGTTCCATCGTTAAAGCCGAAACCCATTGCCGGCGCGATGCGGACGAGTTTTTCCGCCGACGGGCCGTAACCTTCGGAATGCAGAATCAGCGAGGGGCGGAGTTCAGCCAGCAGTTCCAGATTCGGTTCGGTGCGAAAACCGACATCAATCACCCCCGGCGGCAGTTCGGGTTCCGCCACCCACAGGCGGTAATTATGGATATCCGCGACGCCCATCGGCGCGATCCCCAGCGCCATCAGCATTTCAACCTGCCGCCACTCCAGCGCCACGATACGCCGGGGATCGGGATAGGCCGCGGCGCGGCCGGCGGCGGAATAGAGAAGCGGGGAAAGCGCCAGCGCGGTCAGCAGGCGGCGGCGCCCGATATCGGCGCAGCGGCCGGACGATAATGGATAAGACATAGTCAGCAAACGAAACTTACCGGCGCGCCACCGCCGGGATGAGGCAATATTCCCATGGGAATACCATAAATATTTTCCAGCACCGGACCTTGCATCAGCGCCAGAGGTTCGCCTTGCGCAATCATTTCGCCGCCGCGCAGCGCCACCAGATAATCGCAATAACGCGCCGCCATATTGATGTCGTGCAACACGGCGATCACCGTCAGCCCCCGTTGCCGGCTCATCCGCTGGATCAACGCCAGCACCTCGACCTGATGCGCGATATCCAGCGCCGACGTCGGCTCGTCCAGCAACAGGCAACGGCTGTCCTGCGCCACGGTCATCGCCAGCCAGGCTCGCTGCCGCTCCCCGCCGGACAGGCTATCCACCAGACGGTTGGCGAAGGATTTCAATCCTACCAGCCTAATCGCCTCGTCGACCTTTTCCCGGTCGGCGCCGCCGAAACGCCCCAGGGCGCCGTGCCACGGATAGCGCCCGATGGCGACCAGTTCGCGCACGGTCATGCCTTCCGCCGCGGGCAGCTGTTGCGGCAGGTAGGCCACGTGACGGGCAAAGGCTTTACTGTCCCAGCGGTCGAGGGAGCGATCGCCCAGCCACACCGAGCCGCCGCTGGCCGGCTGGTGGCGGCCAAGAATTTTCAGCAGGGTGGATTTGCCGGAGCCGTTGTGTCCGATCAGACCGCAGACCTTCCCCACGGGAAAAGTCAGGGTCAGCGGACGCAGCAGCGCGCGGTCCGCAATAGTAAAGCTGACATCGTCCAGCCTGAAGGTGGTATCGGGCAGTGCATGTTGGTTTTGCATAACGTTTTGGGTTTCACCGCCGGCCTGGAATCAAGGCGGCTAATGGTTATCAAACTAAAAGACAATGATAATAATTATTATAAAGATTGCATGATAGGCGTAACGGAATGCGCTCCGCAAGGAATTTACACCACCGGGAATAAATAACGAAAGCGCTGAAACATCACCGACAAGCGGAAAAAAAACCCCCGGCGAACCGGGGGAGAGGAAGAAAAATCATTGACCGAACATTTCCTTGATCCAGTCCGCCACGCCCTCGCCGTTTTGCTGCGCCGGCTGCGGCTGGCTGGCCTGACACAACGCCTGCGGATTATCCGTCCATACCGGTAAAACGCGCCCGGCGCTGCTGCCGTTGCAGACAAAATTGCCGCCGGCATCCACCGTCATGGTGGTTATGCCTTCCGGCGGCGTCAGCGTCAGCGGCAGCGGCGTCTGGTTTTCCAGATAGCGGCGATAAATGGTCAAGGCGCCGTTCGCGCCGGTCAGCTTCGCCGGCCCGTTGTTGTCACGCCCGACCCAGCTTATCGCCACTTCCTTGCCGTCCACCCCGGCGAACCAGCTATCGCGCAGGTCGTTGGTGGTGCCGGTCTTCGCGGCCAGATGATAGTTCGGGAACTTGACCGCCAGCGAACGTGAAGTGCCGCGCGCCACCACCTGCTGCATGCCGTAAAGCGTCAGGTAGGCCGCCTGGGCGGGAACCGCGCGCTCAGCCTGCGGGAAGCTCTGGAACAATACCGTGCCGTCTTCGGCAATCACCGAACGCAGGGACGACAACGGCGCGCGATTGCCGCCGCCGGCGATGGTCTGGTACTCCTGCGCCACTTCCATCGGCGTCAGGCTGATCGCCCCCAGCAGCATCGAAGGCATCGGCGAGATCACGTTTTCAGGAACCCCCAGCCGTTTCAGCGTGGCGGTAACCTGATCCAGTCCCACGGCCATTCCCAGATTCACCGTCGGCACGTTGAGCGAGTTCGTCAGCGCGTCAACCAGCATCACGCGGCCGCGGAACTGGCGATCGTAGTTTTTCGGCTGCCACAGCTGGCCGTTGGGCTGCTTGAGCGACAGCGGTTCATCCGACAGCCAGGTATTCAAGCGATAGGTATCCGGCTGGCTCAGCGCCGTCAGGTAGGTAGGCGGTTTGGCCAGCGACCCGACGGGACGACGCGCCTGCAGGGCGCGGTTAAACCCGGCGTATTGCGTCTGCGCTCCCCCGACCATCGCCCGGATCTCGCCGCTGAAGCGATCGACGATCACCATGGCGGCTTCCAGATCGTTAACGCCGCGCGCGGCCCTTAGCGCCGGAATCCCCTCCTCCACCGCTTTTTCCGCGGCGTCCTGCGAGACCGGATCGAGAGTGGTGAACACCTTCACGCCGGAGAGATCGCTGACTTTATCCCCCAGCCGCTGTTGCAACTCCTGACGCACCAGCTGCATAAACGCCGGTTGAGGACTGATAACGCCCCCTCTCGGCTGCACGCCCAGCGGACGGGCGCTCAGCATGTCGTACAGTTCGGCGTCGATAACCTGCTGGTTCTGCAGCAGGCGCAACACCAGATTACGGCGTTCCAGGGTGATTTTAGGATTACGCCACGGGTTATACAGCGACGCGCCTTTCACCATCCCCACCAGCAGCGCCTGCTGATCGAGACTCAGCTCATTCACCGGACGGCCGAAATAGTAAAGGCTGGCCAGCGGAAAGCCGCGGATCTGATCGCTGCCGCTCTGACCGAGGTACACTTCGTTGAGATACAGCTCCAGAATGCGATCCTTGCTATAGCGATAATCCATGATCAGCGCCATATAGGCTTCGTTGGCTTTACGCCACAGGGAACGCTCATTGGTGAGGAACAGGTTTTTCACCAGCTGTTGCGTCAGCGTGCTGCCGCCCTGCACCGCCCGACCGGCGGTGATATTGGCCAGGAAGGCGCGGCCGATCGAGTACAGGCTGATGCCGTCATGCTCATAGAAATGACGATCTTCCGTGGCGATCAGCGTATCCACCAGCAGATCGGGGAAGCCGGTACGCGGCACAAACAGGCGCTGCTCTCCGTTGGGCGACTGCATCATGGTGATCAGCTTCGGATCGAGACGAAAGAAGCCGAAATTACGCTGGTTATCCAGATTCTGGATCTGCGCCAGACGATCGTTATTGAACGTCAGGCGGGCGCGAATCTGCCCCTCTTTACCATCGGGAAAATCAAACGGGCGCCGCAGTATTTCAATGCTGTTGCCGCGTACGCTGAATTCGCCGGGGCGGGTGATGCGGGTCACCTGGCGATACTGCATCCCTTCCAGCAGGCCGACCATCTCTTTGCGGTTATAGGCCATCCCCGGCTCAAGATTGACCATGCGGCCGTACACCGCGGCCGGGAGTTGCCACACTTTTCCTTCAATGCGGCTGCGGATCTGGCTGTCCAGATAAACGCCATAGATCGCCAGCAATACGGCAATCACCAGAAACAGCTTGACGCAGAGCCCCAGCCAACGCCGTTTATTCCGCGATTTGCGCGTCATCCCGCCCTCGTCATCATAGCCATCGTCGTCATAGTCGTCCTGATAATCGTCGTAATCGTCTTCATAATCATCATCATAGTCGTCATCCCTGCGGCGCCGAACTGCCTGCTTGCGCGCAGGTTTCCGTCCCGACGCTTTTCCTTTGCGTCCGATAGGTTCGCGGTCATCCCGAGACATTACTGTTGCTTCTCCGTCTGGTTATTAACGGCCGCCCGCTGTTCGCTCAAGCCGCCTACTCTGTTTCCACCGCCGTCTGCAAGGAAGCGGAAACGTCTGAAATTAGTGATTCTGATATTTTCGGGTGCGCCGGGTCGGGAGCGCATTCGCCGGATCGTCCGGCCAGACGTGCTTGGGATAGCGACCTTTCATCTCTTTTTGCACCTCCGGGTACGCCCCCTGCCAGAATGCGGCCAGATCGCGCGTAATCTGCAACGGCCGCTGCGCCGGCGATAACAGTTCCAGCACCAGCGCGACGCGTCCTTCCGCCAGCAGCGGGCTTTGCCGCTCGCCAAACATTTCCTGCATCCGCACCGCCAGCACCGGCGGCTTATCCTCATAATAGGCGATGGGCAGCCGGCTGCCGCCCGGCGCGGTGTAATGGGTGGGCAGCGCGCTGTCCAACCGCTGGCGCAGAGGCCAGTCCAGCAAACGCGTTAACGCCTCGCCGAGGTTAATCTGCCGCAGTGCCCGCAGATCCCGCACGCCCGACAGGGACGGCAGCAGCCACCGCTCCAGCGTCGCCAGCAGAGTATCGTCATCCACCGGCGGCCAGTTCACCTCCGGCAGCCACTGGCGGGCGCACCGCAGCCGGGCGCGCAGCTGCAACGCCGCCGCATCCCAATTCAGGCCGGACAGTCCCTGCTCGCGCAGCCAGGCCAGCAAGGCCTGCTGCAGCTCCTCGTCAGAGGGCTTGCTTAACGGCCGCTGCCGCAGCGTCAGACAACCTATCTGATGGCGTTTGCTGGCGCGCAGCGTACCTTTTTCTTCGTCCCACTGCACCAGGTTATGTTCGCCGACCAGCCCGGGCAGCTGTTGTTCCAGGCTCTCGATATCCAGCGGCAGCGCCAGCAGGATGCGCGCATCCGCATTATGGCCGTTGTGCAATAAAGTGGGAACCAGCAACCACTCCGTGCCGGACAACGCCTCGTCCGGCGACATCATCGCCCCGCTGCCGTTCGCCAGCTGATAGCGGCCGTCCTGAGCGCGCCGCCGGGCGATGCGATCGGCGAAGCCCTGCGCCAGCAGCCAGGCGGCCCATCCCGCATCGATACGGCCCGGCGCCGCCGACAAACGGCGCGTAAGCTGTCGCGAGCGCCGCAGCCAGTGCGGCTGAGGACGATGCAGCCAGTCGAGCAGATTGAGCGAACCGCCGCGCGGCGGCTCTTCCAGCATCGCCGCCAAACAGCCCGCCGTCGCCAGCGCATCGTGGCCCTGCTGCTCCGCGGCCGTCAGCATCGCCGCCAGCCGCGGATCGCACCCCAGCGAGGCCATTTTGCGCCCGGCGGGCGTCAGCCGGTCATGCCGGTCGGCGATCCCCAGTTGACGCAACAGCCGACGCGCCGACTGCAGCGCGGGCGGCGGCGGCGCATCCAGCCAGACCAACTGGTCGGCGGCGCGGCATCCCCATTGCAGCAGATCCAGCCACAGGCTGCCGAGATCGCCGTTAAGTATCTCGGCATCGCTTTGCGCGGCGGCGCGTTCCGCCTGTTCACGGGAACACAGGTGCCAGCAGATGCCGGCGCTCAGCCTGCCGGCGCGTCCGGCGCGCTGTACCATCGATGCCTGGCTGATGCGCTGGGTGATCAATCTGGTTAAACCGCTTTTGACGTCAAAGCGCGCGACCCGTTCCAGTCCGCAATCCACCACCAGCCGGATCCCTTCAATGGTCAGACTGGTTTCGGCGATATTGGTCGACAGCACCACCTTGCGGCGCCCGTTTGGCGCCGGCAGAATCGCTTTCTGCTGCTCCTCCAGGGTCAGCGCGCCGTATAAAGGGCACAGATCCACGTCGTCCGTCACGCTGCCCGCCAGCAAGGCCTGCACCCGTTTGATTTCCGCCACGCCGGGTAAAAACAGCAGCAGCGATCCCTGTTGTTCGGTCAGTAGCCGTCTGACCTGACGGGCCACGCCCTCTTCCAGCCGTTCGTGACTATTTAACGGATAATAGTGGCGTTCCACCGGATAACTGCGCCCTTCAGAGACCACGACGCCGGCCTCGGGAAGCAGCGCCGCCAGTCGGGCGTTATCCAGCGTGGCGGACATAATCAGCAGCTTTAAATCGTCGCGCAGCCCCTGCTGCACATCCAGCAGCAGCGCCAGCGCCAGATCGGCCTGCAGGCTGCGCTCGTGAAACTCATCCAGAATCACCAGCGCCACGCCGTTCAGCTCGGCATCCTGTTGCAGCCGTCGCGTCAACATCCCTTCGGTGACCACTTCCAGGCGGGTTGCGGCGCTGACGCGGCTTTCCGCGCGCATCCGATAGCCCACCGTCTGCCCCGGCTCCTCGCCCAGTTGCTGCGCCAAACGCCAGGCAACGCTCTTCGCCGCCAGCCGCCGCGGCTCCAGCATGATTATCTTGCCGTCCAGATTGCCCTGACGGAGCAGTTGCAACGGCAGCCAGGTCGATTTCCCCGCCCCGGTCGGCGCATGCAATAAAACCTGAGGCGAGGCGTGCAGCGCGCTTATCACTTCATCAAGCACGGCACTGACGGGCGGTAAAATCACAGAAATCTCCATAACGGTTAACTTTCAGCGGCAGGCATTGTAGCATCGGATGGAATCAGAACTTAAGAGATCGACATGCACCCTACCCGCCGCCTGTTTTTTGCCTTATCGCTACCGGAAGATACCCGGCAGGAGATTATCCGCTGGCGCGCCGCACGCTTCGCGCCGGAGGCCGGTCGTCCGGTCGCCGCCGCCAGTCTCCATCTGACGCTGGCCTTTCTTGGTGAAGTCAGCGAACCCAAAGAGCAGGTTCTGCGCGCGCTGGCGGGACGCATCCGCCAGACGGAATTCACGGTGACGCTGAACGACGCGGGCCAATGGATAGGTTCCGGCGTGGTGTGGATGGGGTGCCGGCAGGCGCCGCGCGGGTTATTGCAGCTGGCTGATTTATTGCGCTCGCAGGCGGCCCGTAACGGCTGCTACCAGAGCGCGCAGCCTTTTCACCCCCATATCACCCTGCTGCGCGGCACCACCAAAGCCGTTGCCCTGCCGCCCGCAGATTTCAGCTGGTCGCTACCCGTGCGCCATTTTTCACTCTATCAATCACTGTTTGAAAATGGCAAAACCCGCTATCAGACGCTGGCAAGCTGGCCGCTGACCCAACAAAAATAGGATACGGATGCAATACTCGCCCCGCTTACGGCCGGCCCGATTAATTAAACGCTACAAACGTTTTCTTGCCGATGTGGTGACCCCGGAGGGAGAATTACTCACTCTTCATTGCGCCAATACCGGCGCCATGACGGGTTGCGCCACCCCCGGCGATACCGTCTGGTACTCCACCTCCGATAACCCCAAACGCAAATACCCGCACAGCTGGGAACTGACCGAGACGCAGCAGAACGACTGGATTTGCGTAAACACGCTGCGCGCCAATACGTTATTGCACGAGGCCCTGCTGGAAGATCGGGTAGAGGCGTTGGCGGGTTATACCTCTTGCAAAAGCGAAGTGAAGTACGGCGCGGAAAACAGCCGTATCGATCTGCTATTACAGGCGCCGGACAGGATTAACTGCTATATTGAGGTGAAATCCGTCACATTGTTGCAACATGGATGTGGTTATTTTCCCGATGCGGTAACCCTCAGGGGGCAAAAGCACCTGCGCGAACTGCAACAGGTGGTCGCCAACGGCGAGCGGGCGGTGCTGTTTTTCGCCGTACTTCACTCGGGGATCAAACAGATCTCTCCCGCCCGGCATATCGACCCGCGTTACGCCGAATTATTGATGGCCGCACAACGGCAGGGGGTTGAAATTCTATGTTATGGCTCCATATTAACCCCTGACAGCATCAAGCTTACGCATCAATTGCCGTTATTTATGACGGGTATAAATGGTAAATAAAGTGCCCAGGCACAACACGCTAACACCTTGTTTATCATCCGATGATAATACGCGGTTCCTCACACTTTATCAGGCCGGTGTCAGGAACCATTGCCAACCCAATCTTCATCTGCTATTTATAGCGGCCTGTTTTTCCCCCTTAGGGGATCGATATACCCAAGGTAATTGGCGTTGCAGCCAGACTGCGACTTCAAATAAGAAGGGTATAGTGCGTGTCGTGTTATGTAGGAGAAGCAACATGCAAGAAGGGCAAAACCGTAAGACATCTTCTCTGAGCATTCTCGCAATTGCCGGAGTAGAGCCGTACCAGGAGAAGCCGGGCGAAGAGTATATGAACGACGCCCAGCTGGCTCATTTCAAGCGTATTCTTGAAGCATGGCGCAACCAACTCAGGGATGAAGTGGATCGTACTGTATCGCATATGCGAGATGAAGCAGCCAATTTTCCCGATCCGGTGGATCGTGCAGCTCAGGAAGAAGAGTTCAGCCTCGAACTGCGCAACCGCGATCGCGAACGGAAGCTGATCAAGAAGATCGCCAAAACGTTGCAAAAAATCGAAGATGAAGACTTCGGTTATTGCGAATCCTGCGGCGTGGAAATTGGCATCCGTCGTTTGGAAGCCCGTCCGACGGCTGATTTGTGTATTGACTGCAAAACGCTGGCAGAAATACGCGAAAAGCAGATGGCAGGATAATCGTTCATCCTAAAACCTGGCCCCGCGGGTACGATGTTCGCCCCCTGGGCCAGGTTTCGCGGGAACCCGTCTGAGCGCTCGAAACGGAGCGTTCGCTGCTGTTTTATCCTTGCAGTCTGCAAGATAAAAGGTATGACGGCGTTATTATTTTTATGTCCCAAATAGATCACTACATCGGTCGTTTTGCCCCTTCTCCGTCCGGCGACCTGCATTTTGGTTCATTGATTGCCGCTCTCGGCAGTTATCTTCAGGCTCGCGCTCAGCACGGGCGCTGGCTGGTTCGTATTGAAGATCTCGATCCTCCCCGTGAAATCCCCGGCGCGGCCGCCCGCATTCTCTCCCAGTTAGAACATTACGGCCTGTATTGGGACGGCGAAGTCGTCTATCAGTCGCAGCGCCACGCGCTTTATCAAGAGGCGCTCCACTGGCTGGCGCAACGGGGATTAAGCTACCACTGCACCTGTACCCGCAGCCGGATCCAGCAGTCAGGCGGACATTATGACGGCCGCTGCCGGGAGCGCGGCTTACCCGCGGAAAATGCCGCGATACGCCTGCGACAAACCGCACCGGTATGCCACTTTTACGACGGGCTGCGCGGAGACGTTTTCGCCGATCCGGCATTCGCGGGCGAAGACTTTATTATTCATCGTCGCGACGGGCTGTTCGCCTATAATCTGGCCGTGGTGGTCGACGACCACGCGCAGGGCGTCACGGAGATCGTCCGCGGGGCCGATCTGATAGCGCCTACCGTGCGGCAGATCTCGCTATACCGCCAACTGGGTTATCACCAGCCTTCCTATATCCATCTGCCGCTGGTACTGAATGCCAACGGGGACAAACTCTCCAAACAAAACCATGCCCCGGCGCTGCCAAACGGCGACCCGCGCCCGGTATTGATAGCCGCCTTGCGGTTTCTGCATCAGCAAGTGCCGGAAAGCTGGCAAGATCTGACGCTCCCGGCGCTGCTTGCGTGGTCCGTCGCCCATTGGACGCTCTCCCGCATCCCGCTGCAAACGGCAAAAACCGGCCTGAATTCACATCAGCATTCTCAAATCGGGCCCGGTGAGCTATGATTAGCCGCTATTTTTTTATGGCCGTCGCTGGGAGCGACGTTAAAAATTTCTCCCGGAAATTTTTTATGGCGGGGCTATCCCTGCCCGCCCCCTTACGGGCCGTCGCTGGGAGCGACGTTAAAAATTTCTCCCGGAAATTTTTTGTTGGGCCTTTATTTATCATCACTATCGAGGTGTATTATCTTTACCCGAGTCGCTAATTTTTGCCGTAAGGTACTGAATCGTGAGAACGAAGTGGTCAAACCCGAGGAGCCGCGTCGGCATCTGACGGTTATCCCGCGCGACCAGCATAATATTTCACGCAGAGAGATCAGCGAGAATGCGCTGAAAGTACTTTATCGCCTGAACAAAGCGGGCTATGAGGCTTATCTGGTCGGCGGCGGCGTACGCGACCTGCTGCTGGGCAAAAGGCCCAAGGATTTTGATATCACCACCAGCGCCACGCCGGAGCAGGTGCGCAAGCTCTTCCGCAACTGCCGTCTGGTGGGGCGCCGTTTCCGGCTGGCCCACGTTATGTTCGGGCCGGAAGTGATCGAGGTCGCCACGTTCCGCGGTCACCATGAGCAGCATCAGGAACAGCAGGAAATCAAGAACTCCGCCCAGCAGGCCCAGAGCGGCATGCTGCTGCGCGACAATATTTTCGGCTCCATTGAAGAAGACGCCCAGCGGCGCGATTTCTCCATCAATAGCCTGTATTACAGCATCGCCGATTTCACCGTACGGGACTATACCGACGGCCTGAACGATCTGCGCCAGGGCGTTATTCGCATGATCGGCGATCCGGAAACCCGTTACCGTGAAGACCCGGTACGGATGCTGCGCGCCGTGCGCTTCGCCGCCAAGCTGGATATGACCATCAGCCCTGAAACCGCCGAACCGATTCCCCGCCTGGCCGCCCTGCTGCATGATATCCCGGCGGCCCGGATGTTTGAGGAATCGCTGAAGCTGCTGCAGACCGGTTACGGCTACGCGACCTATAAAATGCTGTGCGAATATCAGTTATTCCAGCCGCTTTTCCCGTTAATCAGCAATCACTTTACCGAAACCGGCGACAGTACGCTGGAGCGGATGGTGGCGCAGGTACTGCAAAACACCGATCGGCGTCTGCAAAATGATATGCGGGTTAATCCGGCGTTTCTGTTCTCCGCCATGTTGTGGTATCCGCTGATTGAGCACGCGCAAAAGCTGACGCAGGAAAGCGGCCTGGCCTATTTCGATGCCTTCGCACTGGCGATGAATGACATCCTGGACGAGCAATGCCGCTCGCTGGCGATCCCCAAACGTATTACTTCGTTAGTGCGCGACATCTGGCTGCTGCAGTTGCGCCTGTCGCGCCGTCAGGGCAAACGCGCCTATAAATTGATGGAACATCCCAAATTCCGCGCCGCCTACGACCTGCTTTGCCTGCGCGCCGAGATCGAAAACCATCAGGAGTTATTACGCCTGGCCCAGTGGTGGGGAGAGTTTCAGGTGGCGCCGCCGCCGCGTCAGCAGGCAATGCTGGGCTCGCTGGACGACGGCCCGACGCCGCACCGCCGCTCCCGCCCGCGGCGTCCGCGCAAACCGGCCGCCGCGCGGGAAAAAGCTTGATGACGCGCGTCTATCTGGCCCTGGGCAGTAATCTGGCGCAGCCGCTGCAACAGATTCACGCGGCCCTGAGCGAGCTGGATAACCTGCCGCAGACCCGGCTGGCGCGCTGTTCCTCTTTCTACCGCAGCCGTCCGTTAGGCCCGCAGGATCAACCCGACTATCTGAACGCCGTGGCGGAACTGACGACCGATCTGAGCGCCGAGCGACTGCTGGATCATACCCAGGCTATCGAACGGGAACAGGGGCGGGTACGCAAAGCGCAGCGTTGGGGGCCGCGCACGCTGGATGTGGATATTCTGCTGTTCGGCGACGAGGTTATCGCCACGCCGCGGCTGACCGTTCCCCACTACGATATGAAAAACCGCGAATTTATGTTGTATCCGCTGGCCGAGATCGCCCCGGAACTGATTTTCCCTGACGGCGAGCCCCTCTCTAATCGCCTGCTTAGCGTGAATCGCAATGGATTGATTCTCTGGGATGAAACGCCCGATTCCCGATAGCGCATGTGTCAAAGTGAAGGCGCGATCGCTATCACTCCCTGACGGCATCCATTAGAATACTTTTTTTAATCTTTACCCTATTGACTTAGGAAGGCCGCAATGAAACCAACGACCCTATCCCACCTGCGCCAATGGAAACAAGAGCGGCGGAAGTTTGCTTCAATTACCGCTTACGACGCCAGCTTCGCCCGTTTATTCTTTGAACAGGGTATCCGGATAATGCTGGTGGGCGACTCGCTGGGTATGACATTGCAAGGACATGACTCCACCCTGCCCGTCACCATCGATGATATTGTTTACCATACCCGCTGCGTGCGCCGCGGCGCGCCCCAGGCTCTGCTGCTCTCCGATATGCCGTTTATGAGCTACGCCACGCCGGAACAGGCGTGCGGCCAGGCGGCGGAGCTGATGCGCGCCGGCGCCAATATGGTGAAGCTGGAAGGCGGAAGCTGGCTGGCCCCCACCGTACGGATGCTGACCGAACGCGCCGTGCCCGTTTGCGGGCATTTAGGCCTGACGCCGCAGTCCGTCAATATCTTCGGCGGTTATAAGATCCAGGGCCGGGACGAGGCCGCCGCCAACCAACTGCTTGACGATGCGCGCGCCATAGAACAGGCCGGCGCGCAGCTGCTGGTGCTGGAGTGTGTGCCGGTGGCGCTGGCGAAGCGCATCACCGACGCGCTCGCCATTCCGGTTATCGGCATCGGCGCGGGCAACGTCACCGACGGGCAAATTCTGGTGATGCATGATGCGTTTGGCATCACCGGTGAAAAAACGCCGAAGTTTGCCAGGAACTTCCTGGCGCAGAGCGGCGATATTCGCGCCGCGGCGCGTCTTTACGTCCAGGAAGTCGAACAGGGTATTTATCCGGCCGAAGAACATTCTTTCCATTAAGATCGGCCGCGTTTGTGAAGCATGTAAGGAGTAATAGGAGTGCTGATTATTGAAACCCCTCTGCTGCTGCGCCGTGAAATCCGCCGCTGGCGCCAGGAGGGGAAACGCATTGCCCTGGTGCCCACCATGGGCAACCTGCACGACGGGCATATGAAACTGGTCGATGAGGCCAGAGAGCGCGCGGACATGGTGGTGGTGAGTATTTTTGTCAACCCGATGCAGTTTGAACGGCCGGATGATTTGGCCAGCTACCCGCGCACGTTGCAGGAAGACTGCGAGAAGCTGACCCGCCGCGGCGTCGATCTGGTTTTCGCGCCCGGACCGGAGGTGATATACCCGAACGGGCTGGAAGAGCAGACTTTCGTCGACGTTCCCGG
Source organism: Brenneria corticis (assembly GCF_003115855.1). Classification (GTDB taxonomy): domain Bacteria; phylum Pseudomonadota; class Gammaproteobacteria; order Enterobacterales; family Enterobacteriaceae; genus Brenneria; species Brenneria corticis. The sequence continues at coordinate 18,876 of NZ_KZ819092.1, read as the reverse complement.
TCTTTCCGCTATTTTGGAAGGCGCCAGCCGTCCCGGTCATTTTCGGGGCGTCGCCACCATCGTCAGCAAACTGTTTAACCTGGTACAGCCCGATGTGGCCTGCTTTGGCGAAAAAGATTATCAGCAGTTGGCGCTGATCCGCCGGCTGGTGAGCGATATGGGTTATGACGTCAGCATTATCGGCGTGCCGATTGTACGCGCCAAAGACGGGCTGGCCCTCAGTTCGCGCAACGGCCGCCTCAGCGCCGAGCAGCGCCGGATCGCCCCGCGGTTGAATCAGATCATGGCGACCGTGGCGCAAAAAATGGCGGCCGGCGATCGCCGGATAGATACGTTGCTCGCCCAGGCGGAAACGGCGCTGCAACAGGCTGGCTTTACCCCTGACGAGCTGTTTATCCGCGATGCGGATACACTGCAGCCACTGACGCCAGCCAGCACCCGCGCGGTGGTTTTAATGGCCGCCTGGCTGGGTAAAGCGCGATTAATTGATAACCAGCAGGTCGATTTGACCGTATAAACCCAATAGATTTCGAGTTGCATCAAGGCGGCGACTGAATGAATCCCCAGGAGCTTACGCCAGTAAGTGACTGGGGTGAGAGAAAGAAGCCAACACAGATGCAGCTTGAAAGATGAAGGGGATAAGTCGAGGTAATGAACAATGATACGTAATATGCTGCAAGGCAAACTGCATCGGGTAAAGGTCACCCAGGCTGATTTGCACTACGAAGGCTCTTGCGCCATCGATCAGGATTTTATGGATGCGGCGGGCATACTGGAATACGAAGCTATCGATATCTACAACGTGGATAACGGCCAGCGGTTCTCAACCTATGCCATTGCCGGAGAACGCGGTTCGCGGATTATTTCGGTAAACGGCGCCGCCGCGCGCTGCGCCTGCGTCGGCGACAAGCTGATCATCTGTTCTTATGTGCAGATGTCCGACGAGCAGGCGCGGCAACATCACCCCAGGGTGGCTTACTTCTCCGGCGACAACCAGCTACAGCGCCAGGCCAAGGCGATACCGGTACAGGTGGCGTGATATTGCAAGGCGGTGGCGACACCGCCTTTGTTTTGCATCCGCGGCTCAGCTGCGCAGTCCGCGCCCGCGTTCAATCAGCCACCATGCCAGCAGGTAAAACACCGCGATAAAGGCGACCAGCACCGCCATGGTAAAGGCCAGCGGCACGTCCTGAATCCCCAGAAAACCGTAGCGAAAACCGCTGATCATATAAACCACCGGATTCAGCTTCGATACCGCCTGCCAGAACGGCGGCAGCAGCGTCAGCGAATAGAATACCCCGCCGAGATAAGTCAACGGCGTCAGCACAAACGTCGGGATCAGGCTGATATCGTCGAAGCTTTTGGCGAACACCGCGTTCAGCAGCCCCGCCAGCGAGAACAGTACCGCCGTCAGCGCCAGCGTCAAGACAATCACCCACCAGGCGTGGATATGCAGCGGCACGAAAAACAGCGATACCGCCGTCACCAGCACGCCGACGCAAATGCCGCGCGCCACGCCGCCGCCGACATAACCCGCGATCACCACGTGCGTAGGCACCGGCGCCACCAACAGCTCTTCGATATTGCGCTGAAACTTGGCGCTGAAGAAGGAAGAGGCCACGTTGGCGTAGGCATTGGTGATCACCGACATCATAATCAGTCCGGGAACGATAAACTGCATGTAATCAAACCCGTGCATCTCCCCGATGCGGGAACCGATCAGATTGCCGAAGATAATAAAATAGAGCGTCATGGTGATGACGGGGGGGACCAGCGTCTGGATCCAGATGCGGCCGAAACGATGCACCTCTTTATACCAGATACTCTGCAACGCCACCCAATATAGCCGCATCATGCTTTCCCTCCATTGCCGTTCACCAGGGTAACAAACAGCTCTTCCAGCCGGTTGGCTTTATTGCGCATGCTCAATACCTGAACGCCCTGCGCGCTCAACTGGCTGAACACCCCGTTCAGCCCCTGCTCGCGCATAACCTGCACTTCCAGGGTTGAGGTATCCACCAGACGATACTGATATCCCTCAAGCTTAGGCAACGGACTCTTCGCCGCCAGATCGAAAATAAAGTTTTCCGATTTGAGCTTGGAAAGCAGGTGCTTCATGGAGGTATTTTCAACCAGTTGGCCATGCTGGATAATGCCGATGTTGCGACAGAGCATTTCCGCCTCTTCCAGATAGTGGGTGGTCAGAATAATGGTCGTGCCCTGCGCGTTGAGTTCTTTCAGAAATCCCCACATGGAGCGGCGCAGTTCGATATCCACCCCGGCGGTGGGTTCATCAAGGATCAGTAATTTAGGCTCATGCATCAACGCGCGGGCAATCATCAGACGACGCTTCATCCCACCGGATAACATGCGCGCCCTTTCGTTGCGTTTCCCCCATAAATCCAGCAGCCGCAGATATTTTTCCGCCCGCTGCAGGGCGTCCTGACGTTTGACGCCGTAATACCCCGCCTGATTGACCACAATCTGCAGCACGGTTTCAAACGGATTAAAATTGAATTCCTGCGGCACCAGCCCCAGTTGACGCTTGGCGTTGACCACGTCGCGATCGAGATCGTAACCGAATACCTGAACCTTTCCGGCGGTTTTATTGACCAGTGAGCTGATGATGCCGATGGTGGTGGACTTCCCGGCGCCGTTCGGCCCCAGCAGCGCGTAGAAATCGCCCGCTTCAACGCGCAGATCGATGCCACGCAGCGCCTTGACCCCGCCCGGGTAGGTCTTGGTCAGCTGCGCCAGTTCCAGTGCATATGTCATAAAAAATGCGTTGCCCTATTATCAGTAAGTTCTACAGTTTCAATTCTTGAACTATCGTTTTTCAAACGACGATTGTTGTCCTATATTACCTCTCACCGCCCCTTGTTTGTTACAGGTCATTTACTTTCATGAAAGAAATCGAAACGCTTATCGCCAATAACCAACGCTGGTCAGAAACGATGGTGGAAGAGGATCCGGGTTATTTTGAACGACTGGCGCAGGCGCAACGCCCCCGTTTTTTATGGATCGGCTGCTCCGACAGCCGCGTGCCGGCGGAGAGCCTCACCAGCCTCGAACCGGGCGAACTGTTTGTGCACCGCAACGTTGCCAATCTGGTGATTCATACCGACCTGAATTGCCTTTCCGTGGTGCAATACGCCGTCGAGGTGCTGGAGGTCGAACATATCATTATTTGCGGCCATTACGGCTGCGGCGGCGTCCAGGCGGCGGTGGAAAACCCCGAACTGGGCCTGATCAACAACTGGCTGCTGCACATCCGCGATCTGTGGTACAAGCATAGTTCGCTGCTGGGAGAATTGCCTCCCGAACAGCGCCTGAATGCCCTGTGCGAAATCAACGTGGTTGAGCAGGTGTATAATCTCGGCCACTCCACCATCATGCAGTCGGCCTGGAAACGCGGACAGAAAGTGACCATCCACGGATGGGTTTACGGTATTCAGGATGGACGGCTGCGCAATCTGGAAGTGACCGCCACCAACAGGGAGACGCTGGAACAGCGCTATCGCCGGGCGATGTCCTCCCTGTCCTGACCGATGCCGACGCCCCGCCGGCCCGGCATCGGGCGTCAATTTACCACGGCGTTGCGCTCGCGGCATTAATCCTGAGGGATAACCCTGCCGACGTAGGGCAAATGCCGATAATGCTGCGCGTAGTCAATGCCATAGCCGACCACGAATTCATCAGGAATGGAGAAACCGACCCACTCGACGTCGACGTCCACTTCGCGGCGCTGCGGCTTGTCCAGCAAGGTACAGATCGCCAGCGACTTCGGGGAGCGCAGTTGCAGGATCTCGCTCACTCTGCTCAGCGTATTGCCCGAGTCGATGATATCTTCGACAATCAGCACATCTTTGCCGCGGATATCCTCATCCAGATCTTTGAGGATCTTCACGTCGCGGGTAGTGCTCATACCGCTGCCATAGCTGGAGGCCGTCATGAAATCGACTTCGTGTGAAACATCAATCGCCCGGCACAAATCGGCCATAAAAATAAACGAGCCGCGCAATAAGCCGACCAACACCATATCGCTGCCGCTGTCGCGGTAGTGCTCGCTGATTTGACGGCCCAGTTCGGTAACCCGCGCCTTGACTTCCTGCTCGGAAATCATGACTTCCACGGTATGCTTCATCATACTCATAACTCTTTGAATAAAGGTATTCAGCACCATCGATAGCATGCGGATGATGCTTATCGACGGTACGCCAGTGCAGACGGATAGCGCCTAAGGGCGCGCAGTATATCAGAAAGCGCGGGCCAGCCCCATCCCTGTCGGCCACGGCCATGATGCCGCTAATTGTTAACGGATATGCAGGATTGCGTTGTCACGGAATAAATTTGCGTAAAGCCCATTGCGGCCTCCGCATAACCCAGGTCGGCATGACCGTGGTGGACATGAACGGCGAACGCTTTTATGTGAAAAACGGCGCCTATTACAAACGCACCATCAACGGCGAATACCTCGAAGTCCCCAAACCCGCCGGGTTATAACACCAAGGACGGCTATACGCGGGGAAACAGGAGCGGTTGTTCGGTTTTTATACTTAACCTGACCGGTTGCCCCGGCTCAAACCAGGTACTGCTCTGTACCTGGATGATATGGTCGTCCAACCTGATGCGATAATGGTTCAAGGTGCCCATAAACAGCCGATCCTCGACCTCCGCCTCGCCTTTGGGATCGAGCGCCAGCGCAATATCATGCGGACGAACCAGCCAGTCGCAGTGAGAACCGATAGGCTGCCCGTGCGGGTGCGCGGCGTGGTGATCGCCAAAAAGACTCCGCCACTGATGATCGCTGAGGATGTTAACCGGCAGATAGTTGCCGCTGCCCAGATAGTCCGCGACCAAACGGCTGCCGGGCCGCTGATAAAGCGTTGCCGCATAGCCCTCCTGTACAATGGCTCCGTTGTCCATTACCGCCAGCCGATCGGCGAAGGCAAAGGCCGCTTCCTTGCTTCGGGTCGCAAGGACGGCGGCGACCTGCTGCCATTTAAGGATGGGGCGCAGCTCGTTAATCAGCGTATCGCGCACCTGGCTGTCCATATTGGAGAAAGGCTCATCAAGCAGCAGTACGCTCGGCTTGCGGACCAGCGCCCGGGCGATAGCCGCCCGCTGCTGCCGCTCACGGGAGAGCTGGTGCGGATAGCGGTCCTCCAGCCCGACCAGATGCAACAGCGCCGCCATCTCTTCAACGCCGCGGGCTATCGCTTCCTGAGACTGACCGTTCAGCCCAAAGGCAATATTTTGCGCCACCGTCAGGTGCGGAAACAACGCGCAATCCTGAAAAATCAGCCCAACCTGACGCAACGCCGGCGCGACGGTCCGCTCACCGTCGCTCACCGTCTGACCGGCGACCACTATCGACCCGCTCTCCACCGGAAGCAACCCCGCCACCGCTTTGAGCAGCGTGGTCTTGCCGCAGCCGCTGGCGCCGAGCAGGCAAACAATTTCCCGCTGCCGAACCGTCAGGGAAAGGTTTTGCAGCGCCGCCCCCTCCTTTTCTTTACGCGGCGGATAACGGCAGATCAGGTTATTAATCGCCAGTACATCGGTTACATCTGTCATGGTTTATTTTTCAGCACCGTATTAAGCCGGAAATTCGCCGCGTTTATTCGGTATCGCCGGTAAATCAAAAGCCCCGCCGCCATAATCACGCTCTCCGCCATGCATTATATTGCGGGCTGGAATGAATCTATACCCTAAATAATTCGAGTTGCAGGAAGGCGGCAAGGGAAGGACAAATTCGTCGGGAACGAATTTGACCAGCCAACGGCTGGCCTCCGGTGAGAGACAGGATGTCTCTCATTTAATCCCGATGAGCTTACTCAAGTAAGTGATTCGGGTGACTGACAAATCTGCCAGGAGCAGATTTGAACGCTGCTTGCAGCGGCCCCAACGGGGCGAGGCCCAGGGAGGGGCCGAGTAATGCAGCCAACGCATCTGCAGCTTGAAGTATGACGGGTATATCATCCGAATATCAGATATTTATTAACCTAACCTCCGCGCTTGACCGCCCTGCCTGGCGAAAACAACGCGACAAGAAAATTTGGTCAGGTGATCTACAATTGTGATAACGTCTCCTGACGATAACCGGAATGAATTTAACCATGAAAAACTCTGCGCTGGCGCTGTTCCTGCTGAGCCTGATGAGCTTCTCCTCCGCCAGCAAGGCGCTGAATGAATTTGAAGCGGAAGATCTCGCCGATTTAACTGCGGTTTTCGTTTATCTGAAAAACAACTGCGGTTATCAGGACCTTCCCAACGAGCAGATTCGTCAGACGCTGCTGGCTTTCGCCCGGCAAAATCGTTGGGATCTCAGCAATTACGGCGCGTTCAATATGACCGTACTGGGAGAGGACAGCTATCGGGACCTGAGTAAAATCGCCATCCCCACGGCCAAAAAATGCCAGGCGCTGGCCCGTAACTCACTCGGTTTACTTGCCTACGCGCCGTAATTCCCCTCCTCCCGCGCACTGAATGAAATTTGACCGTGCAAGCGCCGCGAGAGTTCGCTATCATGGCGCGCCAATTTTCATGGCTGTTATCGCGGAGGAAGCCCTAACATGTCCCAGAAAGAAATTTGGTATGAAACCCTGCATGCCAACTTCGGTCAGTACTTTGCCATTAAGCGGGTGCTATATCACGAAAAGACCGACCATCAGGATCTGATCATCTTTGAAAACGCCGCCTTAGGCCGCGTCATGGCGCTGGACGGCGTGGTTCAGACCACCGAGCGCGACGAATTCATCTACCACGAAATGCTGACCCATATTCCGCTGCTGGCGCACGGTCGGGCCAAACGCGTGCTGATTATCGGCGGAGGCGACGGCGGCATACTGCGCGAAGTCAGCCGACACGCCGGCGTTGAGCATATCACCATGGTGGAAATTGATGCCGGCGTGGTGGAATTCTGCCGACGGTATTTGCCCAATCATAACGCCGGCGCCTATGACGATCCGCGTTTTAATCTGGTGATTGATGACGGGGTGAAGTTCGTTAATCGCTGTACGGAAAAATTCGACGTCATCATTTCCGACAGCACCGATCCCATCGGGCCGGGCGAAAGCCTGTTCACCTCCGATTTTTACCAGGGCTGCGCCCGCTGTCTGAACGAAGGCGGCGTCTTCGTCGCGCAGAACGGGGTGTGCTTTCTGCAACAGGACGAGGCCGTCAACAGCCACAAAAAACTCGGCCGCTACTTTAGCGACGTCACATTCTACCAGGCGGCGATCCCCACCTATTACGGCGGCATCATGACCTTTGCCTGGGCCAGCAACGCGCCGTCGCTGCGCCAGATAACCACCGAGACGTTGCAACAACGTTTTAACGCCTCGGGTATTGAGTGCCGTTATTACAATCCGGCCGTTCACACGGGTAGCTTCGCGCTGCCGCAATATTTACTGAATGCGCTATCGCATTGATTCCGCATCCATAAGGGGGTGACTTAAATTGCACAAGCTGAAACTGCACGGCTTTAATAATCTGACCAAAAGCCTGAGTTTTTGTATCTACGATATCTGTTACACCAGAACGGCCGATGAGCGTGACGGTTACATCGCCTATATTGATGAACAGTATAACGCTAACCGGCTGACCGAGATCCTGAGTGAAACCTGCTCGATCATCGGCGCCAATATTCTGAATATCGCCCGTCAGGACTATGAGCCGCAGGGCGCCAGCGTGACCATTCTGGTCAGTGAAGAGCCGATAGATCCCCGCGACGTCGACAATTCCGAACATCCGGGGCCGTTGCCCAACTCGGTGGTCGCCCATCTGGATAAAAGTCATATTTGCGTGCACACCTATCCGGAAAGCCATCCCGAGGGCGGACTCTGTACCTTCCGCGCCGATATTGAGGTGTCCACCTGCGGCGTTATCTCCCCGCTGAAGGCGCTTAACTACCTCATCCACCAGTTGGAATCGGATATCGTCACCATCGATTACCGCGTCAGGGGCTTTACCCGCGATATTAACGGCGTAAAGCACTTTATCGACCACCAGATCAACTCGATCCAGAACTTCATGTCGGCAGACATGAAATCGCTATATCACCTGATGGATGTGAACGTCTATCAGGAAAATATGTTTCACACCAAGATGTTGCTGAAAGATTTCGACCTGAAGCATTACCTGTTCAACGTCGATCCCAACGCCTTGAGCGCTGAAGAGCGTAAACGAATCACCGATTTGCTGTATCACGAGATGCAGGAAATTTATTACGGCAGAAATCTGCCGGAACTGTAATGTCCGAGGAAGGGAGCGCGGCTCCCTTCCTCTCACCACCTACTCTGCTGAAAAAAACCTCGGAATAACGGTCGCCCTTCCCGCCCTTTAAAAATTATTTTTTTACTTGTTTTTATTTTTCCCCTTACGCCGTCTGGGTTAGCAGCCGTTTGCATAAGCTCGCGCATAAATCCTATATATTGTATGGTTGAAATTTAAAACACCTACATCTAGTATTCAAGGCGTAAGTTCATCACTAATGGTGGCTACATCGTGGAATCGGTCCGGGTGCGTAAGCCCTGAAGATAGCCGTTTCGAAACACTTCTCTCACGCCAAAGGGTAAATACGAATCATGCGTATTACTATTTTCACCAAACCAGATTGTGTGCAATGCAATGCCACATGCCGTGCGCTGGATAAACAGGGAATCAACTATCGACTGGTGGACTTAACGGAAGACGAACAGGCGTTACAGCAGGTAAGAGCGTTGGGCTATCAACAGGTGCCGGTGGTGATGACGGCTAACGACCACTGGAGCGGATTCCGTCCGGACAAAATCAGTACGCTGCAGCAGTCCCTGCAGTTGCAGTGAGGGGGTGAAATGAACCCGCTGGTCTACTTTTCCAGCCAGTCGGAGAACACCCATCGCTTTATCGCCAGGGTTGGATTGCCGGCCCTGCGCATTCCGATAGCGACTGAGCGGCCCGCACTGAAACTGGATCAACCCTATATCCTGGTGGTTCCCAGCTATGGCGGGGGAAGCGCTAAAGGCGCGGTGCCCCGTCAGGTGATCCTGTTTCTCAACGATCGGCAAAACCGCGACTACCTGCGCGGCGTCATCGCGGCGGGCAATACCAATTTTGGCGCGGCGTACGGCCTGGCCGGCGACATCATCGCGCAAAAGTGCCGGGTGCCTTATCTATATCGCTTCGAACTGCTGGGTACGCCAGAAGACGTGGCAAACGTGCGAAAGGGAGTAACCGAATTTTGGCAACAACAGAATCCGTGATCGCTAAACCAGCCAATACCGAGCTGGATTACCATGCGCTGAACGCCATGCTGAACCTCTACGACGCCGAGGGGCACATCCAGTTCGAACAGGACAAGCTGGCGGCGCGGCGCTATTTCTTACAGCACGTCAATCAGAACACGGTGTTCTTCCATAATCTGGAAGAGAAGCTGCGCTATCTGGTGGAAGAAAACTATTACGAAGCCGCGGTGCTGGACCAATACGCCTTCACCTTTATCAAAAGCCTTTTTCAGCAGGCCTACAGCCATAAATTCCGCTTTCAAACCTTCCTCGGCGCGTTCAAATACTACACCGGCTATACGCTGAAGACCTTTGACGGCAAACGCTATCTGGAACGCTACGAAGACCGCGTCTGCATGGTGGCGCTCACGCTGGCCGCCGGCAATACCGAACTCGCCGGCGCGCTGGTGGAGGAGATCATCAGCGGACGCTTTCAGCCCGCCACCCCCACCTTTCTCAACTGCGGGAAAAAACAGCGCGGCGAGCTGGTTTCCTGTTTTCTGCTGCGTATTGAAGACAATATGGAGTCGATTGGCCGCGCCATCAACTCCGCGCTGCAGCTTTCCAAACGCGGCGGCGGCGTGGCGTTTATGCTCACCAATATCCGCGAAACCGGCGCGCCGATAAAAAAAATCGAAAACCAGTCATCCGGCATCATCCCGGTGATGAAAATGCTGGAGGACGCCTTCTCCTACGCCAACCAGCTGGGCGCGCGCCAGGGCGCCGGGGCGGTGTACCTCAACGCCCACCATCCCGATATTCTGCGTTTCCTCGACACCAAGCGGGAAAATGCCGATGAAAAAATCCGCATCAAAACGCTGTCGCTTGGCGTGGTGATACCGGACATTACCTTCCAACTGGCGAAAAACAACCAGGTGATGTACCTGTTCTCGCCGTACGATGTCGAACAGGTGTACGGCGTTCCGCTGTCGGAAATCAGCGTCACGGAAAAATACCATGAGATGGTGAACGACAAACGGATCCGCAAGTCGCAGATCAAGGCGCGGGAGTTCTTCCAGATCCTGGCGGAGATCCAGTTTGAGTCCGGCTACCCCTATATGATGTTCGAGGATACGGTAAATCGCGCCAATCCGATTCAGGGCCGCATCAATATGAGTAACCTGTGCTCGGAAATTTTGCAGGTCAATGACGCCAGCCTATACGATGAAGACCTTGGCTATCGCCACGTCGGTAAAGATATTTCCTGCAATCTCGGATCGCTGAATATCGCCAAGGCGATGTCGTCGCCGGACTTCGGCCTCACGGTGGAAATGGCGATCCGCGCGCTGACCGCCGTCTCCGATATGAGCCATATCCGTTCCGTGCCATCGATTGAAAAAGGCAACGACGCATCGCACGCTATCGGCCTCGGGCAGATGAATCTGCACGGCTACCTGGCCCGCGAGAGGATATTTTACGGCTCCGAGGAAGCGATCGACTTCACCAATATCTATTTTTACACCGTCGCCTACCATGCGCTGCGCGCCTCAAATCAGCTGGCGACAGAGCGCGGCCAGAGCTTCAAAGGCTTCGAGAATTCGACGTACGCCTCCGGCGAGTACTTCAGCAAATACGTTGAACAACGCTGGGAACCCGCCACGGAACGGGTACGCCAACTGTTCGAACAGGCGGGAATCACCATTCCCGACCAGCAGGACTGGGCCGCGCTGCGCGACGCCGTTATGGCGCAAGGGCTGTATAACCAGAACCTGCAGGCGGTGCCCCCTACCGGCTCCATCTCTTATATCAATCACTCCACGTCGAGCATCCACCCGATTGTGTCGCGGATTGAGATCCGCAAAGAGGGCAAAATCGGCCGGGTCTACTACCCTGCCCCCTACATGACCAACGACAACCTGGAATATTATCAGGATGCCTACGAGATCGGGCCGCAGAAGATTATCGATACCTACGCGGCGGCGACCCAGCATGTCGATCAGGGACTGTCGCTGACGCTGTTCTTTCGTGATACCGCCACCACGCGCGATATCAACAAAGCGCAAATCTACGCGTGGACCAAAGGCATCAAGACCATTTACTACATTCGCATACGGCAGATGGCATTGGAAGGCACTGAAGTTCAGGGCTGCGTCTCCTGCGCCTTATAAGCTATCGCTGAAGGAAATTTGATCATGACATCGTTAACGCGCGTACAGGCCGTCAACTGGAACAAAATTGAAGACGACAAGGATCTGGAGGTCTGGAACCGGCTTACCTCGAATTTCTGGCTGCCGGAAAAGGTTCCGTTATCCAACGACATTCCGTCCTGGGGCACGCTGAACGCCCAGGAGCGGCAGTTGACCATTCGAGTGTTTACCGGGCTGACGCTGCTGGATACCATTCAGAACACCGTGGGCGCGCCGACGCTGATGCCCGACGCGGTAACGCCTCACGAGGAAGCGGTTTTATCCAATATCAGCTTTATGGAAGCGGTGCACGCCCGCTCCTACAGTTCGATCTTTTCCACGCTGTGCCTGACCAGCGAAGTGGACGACGCCTACCGCTGGAGCGAGGAGAATCCGTCGCTGCAGAAAAAAGCGGCCATCATTCTCAATCACTACCGCAGCGACGACCCGCTGATGAAAAAGGTCGCCAGCGTATTTCTGGAGTCGTTCCTGTTCTATTCCGGCTTTTATCTGCCCATGTACTGGTCGAGCCGCGCCAAGCTGACCAATACCGCGGATCTGATACGGCTGATTATCCGCGATGAGGCGGTACACGGGTACTACATCGGTTATAAATTCCAGCAGGGCCTGGCGAAGGCGGACCCCGCCCGCCGGCAGCAGGTGAAAAACTTCGCCTACGATCTGCTGCAGGATTTGTATGACAATGAAGTGCTGTATACCCAGGAATTATATGACGCCGTCGGCTGGACGGAAGATGTGAAGAAATTTCTGCACTATAACGCCAACAAGGCGCTGATGAATCTGGGTTATGAGGCGCTATTTCCCGCCGGCATGACTGACGTCAACCCGGCGATCCTGTCGGCGCTTTCGCCGAACGCCGACGAGAACCATGACTTCTTCTCAGGCTCCGGTTCGTCGTACGTTATTGGCAAAGCGGTAAACACCGAAGATGAGGATTGGGATTTTTAATCGCCAGGAAAAGCGTCAGACTCTCTGTATCGGACCGGGATACTGTGCAACCAGCGCATCGGCGGTCAATAGCGTAATGCCTTCCACTGTCGCCTGCGCCACCAGCAGGCGATCGTATGGATCTTTGTTAACAGCAGGCAGACTCTCGACCAAGACAACATGTTCGCTGGCGATAGGCAATTCGCTATAACCATTATCCAGCAGCCCTCGGCGCAACAGTCGCGCATCGACCTGAAAATCGTCACGTCCCAGCCCGCGCTTGATGACGACTTCCCACAGACTGACCACGCTGAAAAAAAGCTCATTTTCCGGCGAACCAAGCAACCGCGCCGTTGATGAAGACAGTTTTTCCGGCATGCCCGCCGCCCACAGCAACACATGGGTGTCGAGTAAAAATTTCATTTGTCACCGCCGAAAAGCTGCTCAATCTCCCCTTCGCCCATGCGGTCAAAGTCATCGGGCACATTGATATTGCCCGCCATAAACCCTAACCGCCTTTCCTGCTGAGGCTCCGGCGCGCTTAATGCCGTTACTTTGACCAACGGCTTACCGGCTTTGGCGATGATAAAGGACTCTCCCTTCGCGGCCATCTCAACCAGCCGGGATAAATGGGTTTTCGCCTCATGAATGTTCACGGTTTGCATAACGCCTCCAGACAAACTAACGGACTAAGTCATCTTAGTTTAGTTCATAAAAAGAACCAACGTTCGGATTTTAGTTTCGTACCGCGTTTTTTTCATTTTGTCAGGGTGGCCCCGTCAGGGATAGCGTGCCACAAAAATGGCCTACGAAATTTCTCTTTCCGGCGCGTGGGCCATTTTACGCCGGATACACCGCTATGTCAGGGATATCATAGAGACGAAAAAAAACCGTATGCCTTTGACAGCGATACGGTTTTCATTCATCCAGAGATGTATAGGAACATCCCGGAATAGATAAGTGGCGGAACGGACGGGACTCGAACCCGCGACCCCCTGCGTGACAGGCAGGTATTCTAACCAACTGAACTACCGCTCCACTCTGTGCTCATCGAGCGGGGTGAATACTAAGATGGCGCTACTATTACGTCAATGGTTTTTATGACTAACCGCTTCTGTTTGCTTATAATTTCAGCTGAACGTCTATTCCCTCGCCGCCGCGATACTATTCACCGCGCCACAGACAGCTTCCGCCCTTTTTGGCGATCAAATCCAGCCGTTTCTCATGCGCCAGCAGCTCTTCATCGCTGGCGTATAATACCTTCAGCGCCGAGGCAGGACGGACAATGCGCTGAATGCTTTCGCTTTCATTCTCCTGACGTTGCGTCTCCCCTTCCATCGAGAACGCCAGCGATGTCTGGCCGCCCGTCATCGCCAGATAGACTTCCGCCAGAATTTCGGCATCGAGCAAGGCGCCGTGCAGCGTTCGTTTACTGTTATCTATCTGATAGCGATCGCATAACGCATCCAGATTGTTCCGCTTGCCCGGAAATATCTTACGCGCCATTAACAGGCTATCGGTTATCTTGCAGAAGGTTTCCGTCTTGGGTATTTCCCGATTGAGCATCCGGAATTCATAGTCCATAAAGCCGATATCAAACATCGCGTTATGGATAACCAGCTCGGCGCCGCGGATAAAGTCGAGAAATTCATCGGCAATCTCCGCATAGGTCGGCCGGTTCGCCAGAAACTCATCGCTGATGCCGTGCACGTTATAGGCTTCTGGATCGACCAGACGATCGGGCTTGATATACACATGGAAGTGGCGCCCGGTCAGACGACGGTTAATCACCTCAACAGCGCCAATTTCGATGATTTTGTGCCCTTCGTAGTGAACCCCCAGTTTATTCATACCGGTGGTTTCAGTATCCAGGACGATTTGTCGCGTAATTTCAGTGCTCATCGTTTTCGTTTATGTCAGACTTGCCGTTTTCACCATAAGGAAGAGTCTACCAGAGATGCTTAAACAGGTAGAGATTTTCACCGATGGATCTTGCCTCGGTAATCCGGGCCCCGGCGGTTACGGCGCCTTGCTGCGCTATAAACAGCATGAAAAAACCCTGAGTGCGGGTTATCGGTTGACCACCAATAATCGCATGGAGCTGATGGCCGCCATCGCCGCGCTTGAAACCCTGACCTCACCCTGCGAGGTGGTGTTAAGCACCGACAGCCAGTATGTGCGCCAGGGGATCACCAAGTGGATCCACAACTGGAAAAAGCGCGGCTGGAAAACCGCGGATAAAAAACCGGTGAAAAATGTCGATCTCTGGCAGCGCCTGGATCAGGCGATTCAGCACCATACGCTGCGCTGGGAATGGGTGAAAGGCCATGCCGGCCATCCTGAGAATGAGCGCTGCGACGAGCTTGCCCGCAGCGCCGCCAGCGCGCCAACGCTGGATGATATCGGATATAAACCCGAATAACGGATTTTCAGCTACGGTAAATTTTCGTCACGCCGACCGTGCGCCGCAAAGGGACTTTACAAAGCCGGGCACGCATTGGCGTAAGGCTCAGGGGGATGGTTCGCTTACGCGCGATAATCAGCGACAGGCAGCCGAATACCGGCAGGTGTTTATTCAATTTTCCCCTGTTTTTTCTCCATGGGGTGACCTGAAGGCTGGCGTGATGGATCACCTCATAATTCAGCAGACCGAGCCAGTCCATCATGCGCATTTGCGTAAACATGCGGCTGCAATAGGGCTGCCGTCTGTTTAACCCTGGGATAAGTTTTGCCACCCCCAGCAGGCTCACCGGGTTGAAGCTGCTCAATATCAACCAGCCGTCGTCAATCAGCACACGGTCCACCTCCCGCAATATGCGGTGCGGATCGGCGGAATAGGAGAGCGTTTGTATCAGCAGACAGGCATCAACCGATTTCTCGGCAAAAGGCAGTTGATGCGGATCGGCAATAACCTGAATATTATCTCCGGCGGGCGCGACATTGACCTGATGCGCAATAGCGCACTCCGTTATCTCCGTTGCCGCACTCAACGCCCCGATTTTCAACAGATGAAAGCCGAACAGCTTCGGCCACCAGGGCGACAGCGCCTTCTCAAGCGATTCGCGGTAATATCTTCCTCCGGGGATATCATCCCAAGAGCCGGGAACCGCAACCGTCTGAGATGTTTGTGCTGGCTTCATGTTCTATTATCTTCCCCAGGCTGATACAAAACGAGGTACTCCATGAATCTTATCAGTATTGCGGCACTTCAGGACAACTACATTTGGTTATTGAGTAACAAAGAAAATCACTGTGTCATCGTCGATCCCGGCGAAGCGCAACCGGTGCTGGACGCGCTTGGCAAACATCGGTTGACGCCTGAGGCGATTTTGCTGACTCACCATCATCACGACCATGTCGGGGGCGTCGCCGCTATTGTCGAACATTATGCGCATCTGCCGGTTTTTGGTCCCCGGGAAACCCAAAAAAGCGGCACAACGACCGTCGTTGAAGAGGGAGATACCCTGTCGCTGCTAAATTCGGACTTTTCCGTGCTGGCCGTTCCCGGTCATACAGCAGGACATATTGCTTATTATAGCCGCCCTTTTTTATTCTGCGGAGACACCCTTTTTTCCGGCGGATGCGGGCGAATCTTCGAAGGCACGCCAAAGCAAATGTATGATTCAATTAAAAAAATATCCGACCTACCCGATGACACGCTAATCTGCTGCGCCCATGAATATACCCTTGCGAATCTGGAATTCGCTCACGCCGTCTGGCCTGAAGAGCCCACTATTAAGGCCTACCTTCATAAAATCAGGCAGATACGCGAAAAGTCACAGTCTACTTTGCCGACGACCCTGGGGCTGGAGCGAAAAATCAACCTTTTTCTTAGATGCCATGATATTGATTTTAAAAGAAAAATATCATCAAAACCTGAAAGCATGGAGAATTGGCAAGCATTTGCTCAGCTACGTAGCAAGAAAGACGGCTTCTAAAGGTTTATGTTGTGCTGCTCCCCTAATCAAAGTATTATTGCTCGTCTTTTAAGCAACGATTTGACACACATATGAAGGCTAAAGCGATACTTATCGCCTCAGTCTTGCTGGCTGGTTGCCAGGTACCGCCTAACGATACCTCTCAACCCAAGCAGCATGCACAGAGTCTGTCTTCGGCAAGTCAAAGTGAAGCAGCAAGGTACGCAGAGGGTCGAGAGACCTCGGCGCGGTGGCTGGACGATGACAGCGGCGCGCAACGAGATCTGTGGAACTTTATTGGCGACGAGCTGAAGATGGAGGTTCCGGAAAACGCCCGGATCCGCGAACAAAAAAGGCGTTATTTAAAACACAAGAGCTATCTCCACGATGTAACATTACGGGCAGAGCCGTACATGTACTGGATTGTCGAGCAGATTAAACAACGTAAGATGCCGATGGAACTAGTACTGCTACCCATAGTGGAGAGCGCTTTTGACCCTCAGGCCACATCATCCGCCAATGCCGCAGGGCTATGGCAGATCATCCCTGGCACGGGGCGTAATTATGGTTTGAAACAAAACCAGTGGTATGACGGACGCCGCGACGTTGTCGCGTCGACGACCGCCGCGCTGGATATGATGCAACGCCTCAACAACATGTTTGACGGCGACTGGTTATTAACCGTCGCTGCCTATAACAGTGGCGAAGGCCGCGTCATGAAGGCTATTAAAGCCAATAAAGCACAAGGCAAAGCAACGAACTTCTGGGCATTGGCGTTACCTCGCGAAACGTCCATCTATGTTCCAAAAATGTTGGCCTTGAGCGATATACTTAAGAATAGCAAAAAATACGGCGTTAGCCTGCCCAAACCAAACGAAAGCCGTGCATTGGCCAGAGTTGAAGTCGGGCAGCAGATGCAGTTGACGCAAGCGGCTGAGATGGCTGGCCTGCCGTTGAACAAACTGAAGAGCTATAACTCGGGCTACAAACGTAATGTGACCGCGCCTAACGGGCCGCACTACATTATGGTGCCGAAAGCTCACGTTGAGCAGTTGAAGGATTCTCTGGCAGATAGCGATATCGCCGCGATCCAGCCAACTCGTCTGGCGCAGTCAACGCAGGAGTCGCAGTATAAGGTGCGCGCTGGCGATACGTTATCCGCCATTGCCGCACGGTTGAAGGTCAGCACCAGAGATTTGCAAAGCTGGAACAATCTGCGTAGCGCAAATGCGCTGAAGGTTGGTCAAACCTTGCAAGTTGCTCAAGTGTCTGACGTTGATAATGGCAGCGGCGGTAAAGGCGGGTCAATCACCTATCAGGTTCGTAAAGGTGACTCACTTGCCAGCATTGCCAAGCGTCATGGTGTAAATATCGCTGATGTTATGCGCTGGAATACGGTAATCAACAAAAATGCCAATATCCAGCCCGGCGATCGACTGACGCTCTACGTCAGTAAAAACACCCAACCAGAGTCGTAAGCCTTTCTGATTAAAAAACTGCCTATATGGCAGTTTTTTTATGGTTGGCGTGTTTTATTTCCAGCTATTGAGCTGAAACTCAACCAGCAAGGGGTTGTGATCCGATGCCTGGGTAACCAGGATGGAAGATTGGACCACCGTCAGATCCCGATAGAATACAAAATCCAGAGGGCGACCGAACACCCGGCGACGGTAGTCGTCAATAAAGCCCACCTCCTGTAACGCCATCCTGGTAGCAAACCGATAAAGCGCCCTGATGCGAGGCTGACTCCAGGCATTGAAGTCCCCCGCCATGACTACCGGACCGTGATGGTGTATCAGCTGCTCTCCGATGGTTTCAAGCTGCTTGCTGTACACTTCAACGCCGAAACTGAAATTTACCGCATGAATGTTAATTACCATCAACTGGCGGCCGTCGGGCAATGAATAGACCGTTACCAACGCCGATTTGGATAACCGCAGCAAGGGCTCTTTTTCCCGTAACGGGCAGCAGTACATAGGTTGAGCAGCGGACAATGTCATTACGCCCGAAGGGTGTTGCGGCAAAATAATCGCCGGCACCTGATCGGTAGAAAGATAGTTAGAGGTTGCAAAACGAATAAGCTCCGGCGAGCTTTGCGCCTCCTGCAATAGCACCAACTGCGCGTCTCTGCCGAAGTCCTGCAAAACAGAAAGCCAGTTCATTCTTTGCTGCTTAAAGATATTCCACACCATGACGCGTAAAACATCTTTCTCCAGCAGCAGTGGACCTGACGGCAGCACTTGCTCCAGATGATGCATTGTTCCGGGGGAAAAGATACGCTCTGCCGGCTGACCAGCTACATACCTCATCGCATATGTTTTTTTTCGCACGCCACGCCTTGCTATAGATTCCAGTACCTCAAACACCTTTAATGGATCAAAGGTACGCTTCTGTTATAGAGATTGTATAGTAGACTTTCAATACATGGCAGCACTAATGCGACCAACGCAATAACATACTACCGATACGGATAGCATAGCGGATAGGCCGCGTAACTGTGACGATGCAAGCCGGAGATAAAAATCATCGACGTGCAAAAAAGCCCTGAGCGTTAACTCAGG
This sequence comes from Brenneria corticis, assembly GCF_003115855.1. GTDB lineage: Bacteria > Pseudomonadota > Gammaproteobacteria > Enterobacterales > Enterobacteriaceae > Brenneria > Brenneria corticis. The sequence goes on along the minus strand of NZ_KZ819092.1, from coordinate 58 downwards.
GCTTATGCAATAAGTGGCGGAACGGACGGGACTCGAACCCGCGACCCCCTGCGTGACA
>NZ_KZ819091.1:0-80603 GCF_003115855.1 Brenneria corticis | reverse complement strand
TTAGATCAAAGTCCTGGCTGAGAGGCCAGGACTTTGTCATCAGTCTGAGGCCGCATACGCGGCCCATTTTTTTGGCTTAAAAGCGAAACTTACTCGATATTGGATTCGATAAACCACAGGAATTTATCCAAATCGCGTGATGCGGCGGTCAGGATATCGGCGCTATCTTCATCTTCGGTTTGGCCGATGCCTTTACGCACCGCGTTAGCGACCACGGCATAACGTTCAGCCAGCGCTTTAAGGTGGTCTTGCACGCTGTGGATATTCGTCGGATAGCTTTTCAGATCGGTCTTTTCGTTAACGGCCTGCACCGTGCCCAGCGCGACGCCGCCGAGCTGAACGATACGTTCCGCCACGGTATCCTGATGGTCGGTAATCGCGGTACGAAAGCCGTCAAGCATTTCATGAACGGCGATAAAATTAGCGCCGCGCAGGTTCCAGTGCGCCTGTTTGGTGATCAGGGAAAGATCGATCAGGTCCACTACCAGTTGACTTAACAGCTTGATAGTAGAGGTCTTGACTTCGTCATCCAAATCATTACGCGTGTAGATAAGATCGGAAGATGCGGGGTTTACCAGTTTAGCGGTACGCATAATATTTTCCTCATTATTTAATTGTTCGTAATCTTAGTGTTCAACGTGGTTTATTATAGCAGCAGTAAGCCAAAATTTTAAAAAGAATCACCTATTGAATAAATAGCTATGGCGTATATAAAATAACTTTTTATTATCAGGCTCTTTTATGATGGCGCGCCGTTGACTATAACCACTCGCGGTATCTGTTTATATCAATATTCACGTAAATGATAATTATTTAGGTTGTTATTTATATTATGTATCACCACCACTGACATAGCGTATCGATATACGGCAATGTGAACAGAATGAGAATTAACGTGGTAGGCACCAGCGGCAGCGGAAAATCGACCATCGCCAGAGGGCTGGCGCAGCGGCTGGGGATTCCTTACATCGAAATGGATGCTTTGTTCTGGCGGGAAAACTGGCTGGAAAGCCCGGACAGCGAGTTTTTTCCGCGTCTGGAAACGGCATTGGCGGCGCAAAGCTGGGTGCTTGACGGCAACTATAACCGCACCCGCGATATCAAATGGCGCAACGTAGATGTTGTTGTCTGGGTGGACTACGGCTTTAGCCGTACGCTTTTTCAGGCGGTTTCCCGCGCCTGGCGGCGTTCATGGCGCAAAGAGGAGTTATGGGCGGGAACAGGAAACCGGGAATCGTTTATGCGCAGTTTTTTCAGCCGCGACTCAATTATCATCTGGACGATAAAAACCTATTCAGCGAATCGCAAACGGTATTTGACGGATCTGTCCGACGCTCGTTACCGCCATATTCGTTTTATACCATTACGCTCTCCGCGGGAAAGCGAGGCCTTTTTGCGCCACTTTCCGCAGCATGTCAGCCGTTATAACGCGGAGTGATTATGTTCTTTATCGGCGAGTTCCGCCGGCTTAATGGTCAGAGTGGCGCCAATCGAGGCGATGATAATAAAAATAAGCGCCATCCATTGGACAAATGATAAATGTTCGCTGAGAAATAACAGGCCGGAAACGGCGGCGATCGCCGGCTCCATACTCATCAGGGTACTGAACGTCCTGGCCGGCAGGCGAGTTAACGCGATCATCTCAAGAGAATAGGGCAGCGCGGTGGAAAGAATAGCGACGGCAATACCTATGGGTAATATGGCGGATGAAAATAACGTCGTATCGGAATAGATCACGCCGATGGGGCAAAATACCGCAGCCGCAATCAAAGAGCCGACGGCAACGGTGCCCGGGCCGTGGGTAGAGCCCGCTTTTTGTCCGAAAAGAATATATAGCGCCCAGCAGGCGCCCGCCCCAATAGCGCATAACGCGCCCGGCATATCGACATTGCCGATATTATTTCCGAGCGGCAATAAGAACCATAATCCCAGAACGGCCAGAATAACCCATAAAAAATCAATCACCCTGCGTGATGATAACATGGCGACAGCAAGCGGGCCGGTAAATTCCAGGGCGACGGCAATACCCAGCGGGACGGTGCGCAGTGAGAGGTAAAATAAAAAATTCATGCCTCCCAGGGTAATGCCGTAAATTAACAGCGGTAAGCGGTTGCTGCCAAAACGCATGCGCCACGGTTTAAAAATAAGACACAGGATTAACGCGCCGATGCCCAGGCGTAGCGCGGTTACCCCGGAGGCGCCGATCAGCGGAAACACGCTCTTGGCCAGTGCCGCGCCGCTTTGTATCGATACCATCGATACAATAATGAGCAAAACGGGAAGCAACGCTATTAGACGGGGAGAAGGTAAGGTCATTTTTACGGCCTTGATGAAGTGTTGAAAGAACGGCTGATATCCAAACCCGGTGCCGCCAGACTGACCAATTGTAAAGGATTTGCCCCGCTTATGCTTACTTTTGTTGACCTTTATTTACGCTATATTTAGTCGATTTGTTTTTTGTCAAATCTCTTTGCGTGCAAACTGAACGGAAAATTAAGAATATTCTGTTTTATCGACATATTTTGAATTATTTTTTATTCTTACTGTCAACTAAGAAAAGCCATTATAATTAGTGTTCTAGGGCTATTTGAAAATATTTGTTACATCTAAGTCATGATTGAAAAATATTTACCAGGCGGCAAGTTCGCTTTTTTTTTGTTATATTTACAGCGTTAGGTGTTCTTTCCAATAAGATGAATTCGAGGCTGTATATATGAAAAAAATCGCGTGTCTTTCAGCTCTGACTTGTGTATTAGCGGTTAGCGCAGGTTCTGCATTGGCTGGCCAAAGTACCGTATCGGCAGGTTATGCTCAGGGTGATGCCCAGGGCGTAGTCAACAAGGCAAAAGGTTTTAACCTGAAATACCGTTACGAGTGGGATAACAGCCCGCTGGGCGCCATTGGTTCTTTCACCTATCTGGAAGATAGCAGCAGTGATGCTGATAGATACTATAACAAAGGCCAATATATTGGTATTACCGCCGGTCCTGCTTATCGTCTGAATGACTGGGCAAGCATTTACGGCGTTGTCGGTTTAGGCCACGGCAAATATACCTATAACGGCGACAACGGTTCTGATACCAACAGGAATGACGATTACGGCTTCACCTACGGTGCCGGTCTGCAGTTCAACCCGATTGAGAACGTTGCGTTGGATGTCGGTTACGAGCAAAGCCGTATCCGCAGTGTTGACGTCGGTACCTGGGCTGTCGGCGTAGGTTATCGTTTCTAATCCAAAGCTTCAGGCATTAGCCCTCAAGTTTGGTTGTTAAGAGTGTGTCTGCAAAATCCGCCTTCAGGGGCGGATTTTTTTTTACTGGTTTTGTCAGTGCGATCGATGTAGTGTGCTGCGCCTATCGGCGGCATTGCTTTGACGCTGTCGTCCGGTTTAATCCAAAACCTGAAACAACTTGCTGAGGTTTTTTTATATGGTTGTGGCATCACCGCGCCGGACCCGCGTATTTATATTTATTACCGTCATTTTGCTGGGGCTAAATCTGCGGCCGGTGCTGGCGGGAATCGGACCGTTGCTGACGCAGATCCAGGCCGCCACAGGATTAAGCGACACCATGGCCGGACTACTGACCACGTTGCCGGTATTCGCCATGGGATGGTGCGCGTTGTATGGCGGTCGGCTACAGTCGCGTCTCGGGGAATATCGTGGCATCGCCCTGGGGATTATGATTATCGCCATCGCGTGCAGCATGCGCTGGTGGATCAATAGCGGCGCGGGATTGCTGCTGACGGCGGCGCTGGCCGGAATAGGCATCGCCGTGATCCAGGCGCTGGTGCCGTCGTTTATTAAGCACCATTTCAATCGCCACAGTAGTCTGCTGATGGGGCTTTACACCACGGCGATAATGGGGGGCGCGGCCATTGCCGCCTCTTCCGTCTCGCCATTGGCGAATGCATGGGGCTGGAAGAGCGCGTTGGCGTGCTGGGGAATCATGGCGTTGATTGCGGCGGCCGCCTGGCAAATCATACCCCGTGCGTATAGGATGAAAAATGAGGTTGTGGCGACATCTACCGCACATCGAACCTCAATGGACTGGTTGTTAATGGCGTTTTTCGGTATCGGCACCGGCGCTTATACGCTGGTTCTGGCATGGCTGCCCCCTTACTATATCCAACTGGGTTTGAGTTCGACGCAAAGCGGGTTAATGCTGGGCGGTCTGACGTTAACCGAAGTATCCGCAGGGCTGCTGGTATCGGCCTGTATCAACTATTTCCCCGATCGCCGCCGGTTACTGTTGCCGGTACTCGCCATTCTGCTGGCGGGAATGGCCGGATTAATTGTCGCTCCCCTGACGCTGACCTATCCCATCATCATTATGATAGGGATTGGCATCGGCGCATTGTTCCCTTTGTCGTTAATCGTTGCCCTGGATCAGGTTACCGATTCGCATAAAGCCGGCGCCTTGATGGGGTTTGTACAAGGCGGGGGATATATTCTTGCCAGCCTGATGCCGTTGCTCGCCGGATTTATACGTCAGCATACGGCGGGGTTGCAGCAGGCCTGGTTGATTATGACGGTGGGCGTGGTGGTATTAATGATTATCGCCACCCGCTTCTCTCCGCCCAAACGGCGCTATGCCTGAGTAGGGAATATCTCCTCGCAAAGAGAAATAACGGACGGACGCTGGTCGATGACGATAAGCGGGGAAATGCGCTTATCGTCACGGCGTCTCTTGAGGACGGTAGCGCCACAGCCACCGTCCGCTTGCCATCCGGCGGTAAAAAAGCACGCCGCGGACAACCCAGTCGAAACACATGCCCATCCACACGCCAATAACCCCAAACCCTAGCATAACGCCAAGAATATAGCCGGCGATAACTCGGCATCCCCACATTCCGGCCATGGCCACCCACATGGTATAGCTGGCGTCTTTTGCCCCTTTCAATCCGGCCGGCAGCACCCATGATGCCGCCCATATCGGCGTAAATAGCGCATTGAGCCAAATAAGGTGTTTAACCACGCCGATAACTTCCGGTTCATTGGTGTAGAACGATGCCAGAAATCCGGCGCTGGGGATGGAAAACAGGGCCAGGAGGCACGAACCGATATTCGAAAGCCAGAAAATATAGTTCAACTGCCGGGTGGATTGCATGATCTGCCCTTTGCCTAACCGCGTACCCACAATAATGGTGGCGGCAGAGCCCAGCGAATTACCGGGAAGGTTAATCAATCCCACAATTGAAAAGGCGATAAAGTTCCCGGCAATGACTTCGGTGCCCATTCCGGCGACAAAGCGTTGGGTTATCAGTTTACCGACGTTGAACATCACGGATTCAATGCTGGCGGGGATGCCGATACTGAGCACCTCATACAAAATAGCGGCAGTAAAGGGGGCGAAGTAGGATTTGAACGGTATTCTGAGTGCGCCCTTAAAGCCGTGCATCAGCGTCAGGATAACGAACAACGCACCGATATAACGGGCGAGGGTAATCCCGATGCCGGCGCCGATAAAACCGAGTCCATCCCAGCCCCAAAAGCCATAAATCAACAGGCTGCTGATGACAATATTGAGGATATTCATCCCGATATTAATAACCATCGGCAATTTGGTATTACCCGCCCCGCGCAGAGCTCCGCACCCTACCAGCGTAATGGCCAAGGCAGGGTAGCCCCACACCGTCCAGCGTAGGAAGGTCAGGGCCAGGCTTTTGACATTGTCATTGGCCTGGGCGGCAATCAGATCGATAATCACCGCGCCGGAAAACTCGACCAAAACTACCAGCAGGAACGACACCAAAACGAGCAGGGAGATGGATTGACGCGAAGCGGCCCGGGCCTGCTTTCTGTTGCGTTGTCCCAGACTGAATGCCACGACGACGGCGGTACCCAGCGCGACGGCGGTAAAAAAGGCAATAATCAACATATTAAAGCTATCGGCCAGACCGACGGCCGCCATCGCTTCTTTGCCCAGCCAGCTCACCAGAAAAGTGCTGAATACCCCCATCAGAACCACGCACAGGCCCTCGATAAAGATGGGAAAAGCAAGCGGCGAAATCTCTCGCCAGAACAGCACTCGGTTTGAATATCGTTTCTTATACCAGTTTGTATCTGTTATTTTTTTCATGAAACGGTCTTGGTTATACCCCGAATTTCCCTCGCCGAACGTTAATAACGGCAGCGTAGTACGCCCGCCATTCAGCAAATGGTGTTATCAATGCAAATGGGTTATCCGTGCGGCAAAAGGCGGCCAATAGGTAGCCCGAAAGCTAAAGCAGCGTGGTGTGCGTTGGCCTGACGGTCGAATCCGCATTGAGTCATCTACTGGCGATCAAATACGGATGACGTTGTCGGGTACACACCATCAGTTTTTTGAAAAGTTCGATATTTGTGCAACAGAGTATCAGTAGGCGGATCGATGCTCCAGTCAGATTTGAACATCGCCGATGAAATTGGGCATCTGACCAATAGCCTTACCTGAATTGCATCAACCGCGCTGATTTTATTTTCACGAGAGAAATTGAATTTATAGCGTAACTTGATGTTTTTATTACTCTCGATATGAATTTATTTTTGTTCATATAACTAAAACGAAAAGTCATTATGAGAAATAGTCTGCGTGTATCAGTCGAGTATCGTTTGATGTACTGATTTTTAGCGTTGGCTGTGTTGTGAGTTTACCTTCGCTTGATGACGCTCCAATGCCATCATTTTTCGGGTGTTGCCATAGAATTCCATCTAGCAACATAAACTCACGCCACTCGGCTGTACCAAAAGAAAGAGCGCTGCGCATCAATTCGCCCACAGTTCGGCAAGGAGCAGGTTTCTGACGCGCAGTAACTCCAGCGGTGTGAATTGCCCATTATCACCAGCCAAAGGAAAGAATGCCTGGCGGCTGCGTTCGTGTATTTAGGTTTGCTTTTGTGAAGGTTCGTTGTTCACCATTTTGATGGTAAACGCCTGTGCGTATGAAAGACGCGTAGAATCTGGAGCATATTATCTTTCACGCGGTAGGGGATGATGTAGGGATAGTGCGTTAACACCAGTTCACGCGTTCCTGGCACTCGGCCAGGTCTTCCCATTGCTGGCTGTTGTGGAAGTAATTCCGTTAACCTTTGAACTTCATCCACAAACTCGCTGGCAGCTTGTGGATCGTCTTGCGCAATATAGAGATACTCGGCTTCCAAATTGGCCGCGGCTTTACGCAGCCATTTAATTTCCATGTCTTGCCGTACCTAATTTTTTAAATAGATTGTTCATCTCATCTGACGAGACAAAATCACCCGCATCGGCTTCTTTTATGGCTTGCTCGATCTCTGCAATCTGCCAGGCCTCTCGCGCAAGATAGTCTTCAATGGCTTGCCCGGCCAGAAAAGAGCGAGTACGTCCTGTGGCTTTAGCCAGCGCATCAAGCTGCGCGGTTGTTTCATCATTCAATCGAACGGACATGACACCCATGCTACTACCTCACTACATTGTGTTTTTTGTATACATTGTAGTTGTATGAGGGAGAGAGGCAAGCGGTAACTCAATGGTATTTGAAATTTAGATAAGCAAAAGTGGGTCGGTTCGGGGTTCATTATTTTAATGCTTGATTTATGGTTATTTTTTTGAATAGTGAACCGACCTGACCAAAAGCTCTTTTTCTGGCTGGCGAGGGGGGCGAACCACGCTCGACCAACCGCGCCATAATGGGCGTTGCTGGCATCCCGGATCGCGTCGGCATGGGCTTTGCCATCCTGATAGCCATGAAATACTGTCGCCAAAACGGCAGGGAATGAACCAAAGCTGATTAATGCACGTTTCTTCGCATCAGGGCGGTAATAATTAAAGCGCCAGATTTTAGAGCCGCTCGATTTCACCAGCAGATACAACCCATCCCCGTCCTGTAGCCTGTATTCCTTCTCGGCAGGTTTGGCGGCTTTGATCTCGGTATTGGTCAGTGGTGTAGTTATACGAGCCATCATAGTTATACGCTTTTGTAGTTATATGGGGGGTATAACTAAACTTTCCGGCTGTAAACGGGGTATCCCGATAGATAACAGGCAACAAAAAACCCGCAAACTCAGTGAGAATGCGGGTTTCTGTGGGGTTTCCGGTAGTAAAGGATACTAACCGGAGATGTATTTGGTCGGCACGAGAGGATTTGAACCTCCGACCCCCGACACCCCATGACGGTGCGCTACCAGGCTGCGCTACGTGCCGATGCTGTGGGTGCTTATACTACCGTTTCCTGTTCCGATTGCAAGAGCCTGACAGAATGACTGCTTTAGTTTTAAGCAGTTAGTTGGCAATAAAGCGTCTTTCATTGGTTAGCACCTGTAAAAGCAGGGCAAGCTGGGGTTTTTCATCATTCAGCTTACGTCCTTCCCGATCGTAGGCGCGATAGCTACCGTTACTTTCCAGCATAATAATTTGCTCCGGCGTGGTAATGGTTAAATCGCCGCCATCGCCATTCGCCAGCCAGTTATTATTCCGCTGCGCCGAGAACAGATCCTCTCCCTGAGAATAATCGTCCGCGGCGTTTTTGACGTGCAGCAATCGTTGCATCAGGGTAGTCATGACGTCTTTGTTATCCGTCATTTTGCTAATCGTCTGTGCCGGCGTTCCCGGCCAGTGGACGATAAGCGGAATTTGCCATTGCGCGCGCTGAAAAATCTTTGCCTTATCTCGTTCGCCGAGATTTTTTTGCCTGGAGGTAATAATAACCACGGTTTTATCCAGCACATCCTTTTCCTGTAATGTACTGATAATCCGATCGATCTGTTGATCGATCTTGTGACGGTTCGTGGTAGTGCGCCGGGATTGTTCCGTTGCGGTTTCCCCGTCTTGTGAGGTACTGCCCAGCTCAATATAAGAGAACCAGGGCGCGGTGTTGCTATCGCGGTTCAGCCATTGTTGCCATTGCGCGGTAATCGCCTCGTCGCTCTGTTTCTGCGGCTCCGGGAGAGAGAAGTCGGACAGTAACGCCTGGCGGTAAAGCGGACTATCAAAACCATTGGTGGAGAACAGACCAAACTGATAACCCTGCTGACTTAACGCGGTCATCAGAGCGGAAGGTTTACGGGCGCTCAGAATGCCGTCCATGTACGTCGTCGAGATCCCGTAGAACAGGTTAAATAACCCGGCATTCGGCTGTGTGCCCGAGTCGTAATGATCGTTAAAGCGGATATTCTGCTCGGCAAAGCGCGTCAGGCCCGGCATGCCGTGCTGGATGTCGGTTTCGGCATCGTCTATCACAATCATCAGCAGGTTATATCCGCTGCCGCTATCACGGAAGGCGATGTCGTTCAGCGGGTATTCCACCGTCATCGCTTCAGGGTTGCCTTGCTGCGCCAGACGACGCTGATATTCCTGCGCGTCTAGCAGACCGTGTTTTTCCAGAAAACGGCGTGCGGTCATGGGATAAGATAGCGGCAGATTGGCGCGCTGCATGGTAATCGGACGGTAGAAATTGGCGTCCGCCCAGATGTACATCAGGTGCGAAGCGACAAACGCCGAGATAAAAACGCCCGCCAGGGGTTTGCCAAAGCTGCGGCGATTCAGGCTGCGCAGCTTTAGCCAGCACCAGGTGCCGAACAGCATTTCCACCATAAAAATAAGCGGGATACCGATAAACATCAGCTGCCAGTCGCGAGCAAGCTCGCTTTGATCCGGGTTGACTACCAGCTCCCAGACGGTGGTGTTGAGATGAAGGTGAAAGCGCGTGAAAACTTCAATATCAACCAGCAGTAGCGTTAGCCCCGCCGTCGCCAGCGCAGCGGACAGAAAGCGCAGCAGACGCTGCGACATGACGATAAACGTCAGTGGGAAAACAATCAGCAGATAGGCGGCAAACCCGATAAAGCTGAAATGCCCGAGCCAGCTTACCAACGCATAAATGCGGCCAAACAGCGAGGAAGGCCAATCGACAACAAACAGATAGCGGCTACCCAGCCCCAGACTGAGCAAAATATTAAACAATGCGAACCAGTGTCCCCAACTGATCATCTGGGAAACTTTTTCACGGTAGCGCTGACGGTTGGTTACCATAAGTTGGTCAAAACTTAATGAGCTTTATCTGCTTTTTTAATCGAAGCCTGTAATGCCTCGGCGAAAGAACCGGCCAGAACCTGACGTTGAGCCGGGGCAACGCTGGTGTTAATCAGGTTGGTCACCATATTACCCAGCACCATTAAAGCAAGATCGGTTGGCGCATGGTGCTTTTCCAGAACATGGACCAGCTCGGAGAGCAGTTGTTCAACGTGTTCGTCACTGTAACGGGATGATTGTGGCATAAAATGCGTTTCTCCGGCTGTTAAAGTCGGATATCTTACCGTATAGACTCGTCTTTTTCCGCACTTTTATCATTTTTAGGGTATACGCCTTATGCGTATATGCAACAGGCTACGCGAGGCTTTTCGGTTGCAGACACCGCGCTTCGGTGTTTGAATACGCTCCTTGTCAAAAGGAGAGTTTATCATGAGTCTGGATATCGGCCAGATTGCCCTGCATCAGCTAATCAAACGCGACGAGCAAACGCTGGAAATGGTGTTGCGCGATTCACTGTTGTCGACCAATGCGACAGTGGAAGAGATGATGGCTGAATTGCATCGCGTCTATAGCGCCAAGAATAAAGCCTACGGCTTGTTTAATGAGCAAAGTGAACTGGCGGATGCACTCCGGGCCTGCCGTAAAGGGGATGAGGACTTTCTGAGCTTTACGCGGGCGGCTACCGGGCGCCTGCGCGATGAACTGGCCAAATATCCTTTTGCCGAGGGCGGCATTGTGCTGTTTTGCCAGTATCGTTATCTGGCCGTTGAATATTTGCTGATCGCGGTTCTCAATAGCTGCAACAGCATGCGGGTCAATGAGCAGCTTGATATCAGCAGCACGCATTATCTGGATATCAATCATGCGGATATTGTCGCGCGCATCGACTTGACCGAATGGGAAACCAACCCGGAGTCAACGCGTTACCTGACCTTTTTAAAAGGGCGGGTAGGGCGGAAAGTCTCTGATTTTTTCATGGATTTTCTGGCGGCGGCGGAAGGGCTGGATACCAAAGCGCAAAACCGCAGCCTGCTGAAAGCGGTGGATGAGTACTGCGCCGACGCTCAGTTGGATAAAAACGAGCGTCAGAACTACCGTCAGCAGGTGTACAGCTATTGCAACGAACAGTTGCAGTCGGGTGAGGAAATTCAGTTGCAGGCGCTATCGCAGGAGTTGGCGCCGCTGGGCGAGAAAACGTTCCAGCAATTCTCAACCGAACAGGGATATGAACTGGAAGAGAGTTTCCCCGCCGATCGCAGTACGCTGCGGCAACTGACAAAATTTTCCGGCAGCGGCGGCGGCATCAGTTTGAATTTCGATGCATTATTACTGGGCGAGCGCATTTTCTGGGATCCGGCAACGGATACGTTGACCATCAAAGGTACGCCGCCGAATCTGCGCGACCAGTTGCAGCGTCGTTTAACCGGCGGCAATCAGTAACCCTGCGGGCCGTAGGAGAAAAGAAAACCCTGGCGGAGGGATTGACTCGCGCCTTCCGTGGAGCTCGCCCTGCGGGCCGCCGTTGGCGGTCCAAAACGGCAGTCCTGCCGTTTTGTCGAACCCTGGCGAGGCTTCTCGTCAGTCCCATCAACGTATAAAAGAAAACGCCCCTGACTTGCGGTGGAGGGATTGACTCGCGCCCTCCATGGCGCTCGCCCTGCGGGCCGCCGTTGGCGGTCCAAAACGGCAGTCCTGCCGTTTTGTCGAACCCTGGCGAGGCTTCTCGTCAGTCCCATCAACATATAAAAGAAAACGCCCCTGACTTGCGTCAGGGGCGTTTTCTTTTATATGGCGGTGAGGGAGGGATTCGAACCCTCGATACGTTTTCACGTATACACACTTTCCAGGCGTGCTCCTTCAGCCTCTCGGACACCTCACCGGGGCGTTGCCGTTCAGGTGGCAACGGGGCGCTACTATAGGCAGTCGCTCTATTTCGGTCAAGCAGTATTTGCTGGTTTCAGCTTATCTGGTCAAGCATTGAACGCCGGTGGATTGAGGCGGCCCGGCATAAGGGATATTTATGCTTTTTGTTGTATAAAACATAAACCACGGCAGAAAAAAACCACAGCGCAAATCAGCTGTGGTCTTGTCCCGTTGATTTTGGGTGCTGCTAAGCCAGCAGCCCCTTAATGTAACCGCTTAGCGCTTCGTCTTTACTGTTGGCGAAGAAGTATTCCTGGAATTTTGGACCGCTGATGGCGCCTTTGAGCAGATCCTGATCGATTCCCCGCAGAATGGTGATCAGATCTTTGTAGGCAACGGCCTTGACCGCATCCAGAATCTTCTTGTTGCGCTGTTCCGGAATAACGCGGTCGCGCGGATAACCCTGACCGCCTTCACATTCGAACAGTTTTTCGAAGATATATTGCAGGTTCAGCTCCGCGCCCCAGCCAAAACCTTTGGCGAAGGGCAGGGAGATGGCGTTACCGTCGTTGATCTGAGCAAACATATAGCCATCGGAGGGATCAACCACCAGACCGCAGATCACGCCAGGAAAAGAGTTACAGGCCAGCATCGCGCCAGCGCCGGTGCCGCAGCCGGTTACCACGTAATCAGCGGCGCCGGAGTTGAGCAGAATCGCGGCCAGAATACCGTTCTGCACATAGGTCAGCGGTGCGGCATCTTCGGCAGAATATTGACCGTAGTTGAAAACAGTGTGCCCCAGCGGCTCGACAACCTTGGTCAAGGTAGCGGCAATCAGTTCATTCTTGGCAGCCTGGCTGTTCTCATTAATCAGAGCAATTTTCATGTTCGTTCCTTTTTTGTGACAGACAACTACATTTTTTAAAACCGCATTTCAATTTATTGGATTCAGTATACCGTTTCAAAAATAAAGCGCAAATCATCGCAGCAAAGAATGCGTGGACGGTGATAAAGGGGAGCCTATACTTTTCATTGATATACATAACCTGACAAAAAAACGTCTGCCAGGTTTTACTATGGGATTGCGGCATGAATGCCTGTAACGTGATTTCCTTGAGGTGGAAAAATGAATAATTGGATACAACAGATTCAGGGGCTATTAGGCTCCGGCGGCCCCAAGCAGGGTAATCATCATCAGGGCGGCAGCAATGGCAATCTGGGCGGTATGCTGAAGCCTGCCGCACTAGGGGGACTGGCCGGCGTGTTGCTATCGAATAAATCGGCCCGGAAAATAATGGGATCCCTGGGTAAGAACGCATTGATTATCGGGGGCAGCGCCGCGGCCGGCGTTGTGCTATGGAATCAGTATAAAAAGCGGGTTAGGGATACGCATCAGGACGATCCGCAATTTGGCGTGCAGTCATCACCGGACAATATACGTGCGCGTCGTTTGATTCAGGCGCTGGTGTTTGCGGCCAAGAGCGACGGTCATATCGATGACGCGGAAAAACAGCGGATTGATGAAAATATCCGCCAACTGCAATTGGGCAGCGAAGCTCAGCAGTGGGTGCAGGAGGCTATAGCGCAACCGCTCGATCCGGAGTTGTTAGCCAGAGATATCAAGAATGAGGAAGAAGCGTTGGAAGTCTATTTTCTGAGCAGCGCGGTGATTGATGTCGACCATTTTATGGAGAAAAGCTACCTGGACGCCTTGGCTACTTCGCTGAAGATCCCTCAGGACGTCCGACAGTCGATCGCCAACGAAATGAATAATCAGCAACAGGCGGGCCAATAGGCCGGAACACAGCCTCGGTTACCGCGGGCGAACGGCCAGGTGGCTTTTCGCCCGCGCATGCGATCAGAAGGCGCTTGTATCTTTGAACAGGCCGACTTTCAGCTCATTTGCCGTATAGATGAGGTGGCCGTCTACCAATACTTCACCATCGGCGATGCCCATAACCAGACGGCGGTTGATGACGCGTTTGAAATGAATACGGTAGGTGACTTTTTTAGCGCTAGGCAAAACCTGCCCGGTGAATTTTACTTCACCCACGCCCAGCGCGCGTCCTTTCCCTTCGCCGCCCAGCCAACCCAGATAGAAGCCGACCAACTGCCACATGGCATCCAGACCCAGACAGCCGGGCATCACAGGATCGCCGATGAAATGGCAACCAAAGAACCACTGCTCGGGGTTGATATCCAGCTCCGCTTCCACGTAGCCTTTGCCATGATTACCGCCGTCTTCGGTCATTTTTACCACACGGTCCATCATCAGCATATTGGGCGCCGGCAGTTGTGGTCCTTGCGGGCCAAACAGTTCACCGCGGCTGGAGGCAAGAAGGTCTTCTTTTGTATAGGATTCGCGTTTATCTACCATATTCTCTGTAAGCCTTGTTTTAGTGAAGCACGCAGGTTAGCGTACAGATGTACGCCGAGCAAGCCCGTTACGTCTGGTTAAACCAGTTTGCTTAACGGAAAAACCACGGGAAACGCCGTCGTTCCTGCGGGATGAGTTGTCCGATTCTTTCACGGATGGCGGCCAGCAAATTGGGCTGGCGAGTATCGTCATACGCCAGGTTCGTCAGTAATGATATCGCCTCCGGCGCGTTTTCCACCGGGAAAAGATGGAATTGACCTTCGCGAACGGCAGCGACGACCTCTTCTTGCAGACATAAGTGACGCAGATTGGCCGCAGGCAGAATTACGCCCTGTTGTCCGGTTAAACCGCGACGCTGGCAAACTTCAAAGAAGCCTTCAATTTTTTCATTTACCCCGCCGATAGGCTGAACATGCCCGAATTGATCAACCGAACCGGTTACGGCAATCTGCTGATTAATCGGCTGCAAGGCGAGGGCGCTGATCAGCGCGCTCAGTTCAGCCAACGAAGCGCTGTCGCCGTCAACTTCGCCATAGGATTGTTCAAAAACAATGGAGGCGGAGAAGGGAAGCTGCTGGTCGAGCTCTAACTCGGATATCAGGAACGCCTGCATAATCATCATGCCTTTGGCATGCAGATTTCCGCCAAGTTCGGCCTTGCGCTCGACATCGGTGAATTCGCCATCACCGGGATGGACCACGCAACTGATGCGGGTCGGTTCGCCAAACGTCAGCGGGTAGCCAGGATATTCCAGTACGGAAAGCCCGTTGACCTGCCCGATAACAAAACCATCCGTTTCAATCAGGATTTGGCCCAGTTCAATTTCATCCTGCATACGTTCGCGCAGATAGCCTTCGCGCCAGCGGCGAGCCGTAACCGCGTCGATCAGCGTCTGAGCATTGATTTCCTGGCTTTGCGTATATAGCGCGGCATGCTTAAGCTGGTGGGTCAGCCACAGCGGGCATAATGGCAGGCTGCCTTGATCGCCGCTGTAGCGTACGGCCAACTTGAAGAATTCAGGCCATGCATCGGCAGTCAGCAAAGGCAGATGATTTTCCCTGCACAGTGAATTGATATAGGCGCACCAACGCGCCATATCGTCGCTTTCAATCAGCTGCAGCTGTGTTTCAAATTCACCGTATACGGACACTCCGCCCAATTCCGGCTCCATGTCATGGATATCGCCCAAACTTTCCCGATCGCCGAGAATGATTAAGCGGATATCCATCGGCATTGGCGGAATGTCGACGGGTAGCGGTTTGCGTTCATCTGGTGAAAGCCAGCGATATACCCCTTCGACAATAATTTGCTTCAGGCGTAACCACATTAACGGCTGTGCCAGCAATGCCCTGGCGGAAAGAATCAGCGTGCCGCCGTTTACCTGATGGAGCAATCCGGGATGGAGGGTGACTTCATCGCGAAAATAACGCACACATCCAAATAGTTGCTCAGCTTCAATCCATTCCTGACTGCTACAGGTGCTCTGTGAGGCAAAATTGTCACTAGCCTGGGTTGCCGGCCGTATCTGAACGTCACCGCCTTCTATGATGTATTTACTGCCGTACAACGCGTCGGATTCAGGTCGGATGGCTTTCACGGCACGTTCAATCAGTGCTATGTATTCGCTATTCTCCTGTGCCTTCAGCAGCATAAAGCGCGAAGGCGCGCGCGGGTGGCAAAAAAGCATCAAACTGTCGGCCAAACGCGGTTGAATAGCGGAAAATTCAGCAGAAGTAAGCTGGGCGGCCTGGTTGAATAACGTTTGATAAGGCGTATGGTTGGGCAGTAAATGCTGCCATGCGAGTCGGTTACTGGTCAAAGTGTCAAATGTAGTCGTCTGAAGGAAAAGCGTGATTATACAAGAATAATGCGGGCTGCACATGCGAAGCGTCATATGATAAAAAATGACCGGGCTTAATTAGCCTGATTTGGGTAAAAAACAGCTTTAAAAATAGCCGGAGAGTGGTTAAAGCCGGAAAAAAACTGCTATGCTAAGACCAACGTTACGCGGTCACTGAAGACATATAGTATGAAATATCAACAATTAGAAAATCTTGAGTGCGGATGGAAATGGAAATACCTGGTGAAGAAACACCGGGAAGGTGAGCAGATTACCCGCTTCCTGGAGCTTAGCGCCGCTGAGGAGTCGGTGAATTTACTGCTGAAACTGGAAAATCAGCCGGTAAAGGTATTGGAATGGATCGAACAGTGTATGAATCCCGCACTGGAAAACCGCATGAAGCAAACTATCCGTGCGCGGCGTAAACGTCATTTTGATGCCGAGCATCAGCATACCCGTAAGAAATCGATCGATTTGGAATATCTTGTCTGGCAACGTCTGGCGGGACTGGCGCAAAGGCGGGGGAGCACGTTATCGGACACCATTGTGCAACTGATTGAGGATGCCGAGCATAAAGAGAAATATGCCAGCCAGATGTCGCTGTTAAAACAGGATCTCAAGGCGATTCTGAATAAAGAAAGCGACTAGCTAGCTAAATACGGTTATTCGCTTATAAATAAAAAAACCTCGCCGAAGCGAGGTTTTTTTCAGCGATAACAATTAAGCCTGAGGCTGAGTTACCACGTCTTTGATGCCTTTAACTTCGATTTCTACACGGCGATCCGGTGCCAGGCAGTCGATCAGCGCAGCGCGAGGTTTCACGTTGTCGCAGGTAGAACCGGTAACCGGGTCTGCTTCACCGTGGCCGCGAGCGGAGATTTTGTCTGCCGGGATACCTTTGGAAATCAGGTAATCGACAACGCTCTGTGCACGTTTTTCAGACAGCGCCTGGTTGTACTGGTCGGAACCAATACGGTCGGTGAAGCCCAGAACGACAACGGAGCCGTCTTTCGGATCCAGAGAACTCAGCTGAGAGTACAGCTGATCCAGTGATTGCTGGCCTTCCGCTTTCAGCGTGGATTTGTTGAAGTTGAACAGTACGTCAGACTTCAGGGTGAAACGCTTGGTTTCAACCACCGGAGCCGGAGCCGGGGCAGGAGCCGGGGCTACGTAGTTGTCATCTTGACCGAAGCGGTAAGAAACACCAACGCTCAACAGGCCATTATCAGGACGGCCGCCAACGGTAGCTGCGTCGCCGATGTTGTTAACCCATTGGTATTCCAGACGAGTTGCCCAGTTTTTGTCGATGGCATATTCCAAACCAGCGGCAGCCAGCGGAGATACGCCGGTGTCGTTGTTGCTGTGACCAACGTCATCACTGCTATCGACGCGCCAAATAAAACCACCCAGACGGGTATAAACGTCCAGATCGGTGGCAACCGGATAGCTCAGTTTAGCCGCCAGTTGAACGCCTTGCGCTCTGAAGTCGCCGTGGTTGGCGCCGGTATATTTCATACGGCCCAGCCAGTCGTAACCCAGTTCAAAGCCTAAATATTGATTGGCTTGGTAACCGAGGAACGCACCAGCGCCCAGTTGGCTTTCATCCGGGTTGTTGGTTACTCGATAACCATTGCCATACAGAGCGGTATCGTGATACTGGGACCAGCCCAGTTTACCACCTGTGTACCAGGTATTATCTTTAGGTGCGGCTTGAGCTACGGTAGCGAAGCCCGCCAGTGCCACTGCAATTGCGATAGCTGTTTTTTTCATTTTACGCCTCATTATCATCCAAACCGGCAATTAACGCGGAAGGTTAATAGACCTTTGGTTAAAATCCTTTAACAGGAGACCTTGCTCTTATTTATTACTCACTGCCAATTAGATTGGCGTTATAAAAGAGCAACTCCAGCGTGTTAAAGTCTACAACGTGATGAGAAACTTACAAGTATGATGTGATGAGCATCATGGAAAAATTAACGCTTCATACACATTTACTAACAAATAGTAGACGATTTTGACAGATAAGGCCGTTTTTCTAGCGAGTGGAAATACCAGAGAACCCCCGGAATGCGAGGGTTGCCGGGTAAAATTCTAATTTCACGCCAAACCGCATGAGAATATTCTTAATTTACTTAATGATACAATGTTGAGTGAATTTTCAGACTGGGAAGCAGTCTATAGGGGCCAAATTTTGTGTTTTCCGGGCGCATGATGAAGCCATAGGAATTTCCTGACAGGGCTGCCTGGCGCAATCTTACCTTTTCTTCTTCAGTCAGATCGTCGGGCAGCCAGCATAGCACCGCGCTATAATTTCCCGTCAGCAATGCTTTTTCCATGGCATCAACCGTCAATAGGGGGTTGATATGATTTAGCTGAACGATTTTATCCAGCGGCAGTCCAGACTGCTGTAACCAGGGGCGGCTAAGTTTCTGTTGGGGAGACAGCCAAAGCAGCCAGCGTGATTGAGCGCCTAACTGTTGCAAGAGCGGCAGCAGCAAATAGGTAACTATGGGTTGATCGGCATTGTAGACGATTTCGCTGATCATTCCACCGTGAGAAACAGAAGATGCTGTAGCCGATTGGTTACCGGAAAAGGGCGACGGCTGATCGTTGTAAGAACTGAGTGATTGAGTACGCATAATTAAGTTCCACCCATAGTGATACTGTATGCACATACAGTATATCCTGTGTGGATGAAAATCAACCTGATTTTTTCAAAGCGCTTCGCATATTCAGCATGCAACGCTCAACAAGCCCATTTTATGTTTGAAGCTGCCTTTACCCTGTGATTAATTACATGTTCCTGTAATTGATAATCCAATCTGACAGGGACAGATTATTTCAATACTAAGGATTACAGTAATGAAACAGTTAAGCGAAAAAAGGATTTTACAGTCTAAGTCTCATTTTGCGTCTTTGGGGGAGATCACCTCTCGCTCCCAATTTGGCGGCTACAGCATCGCAGCAAATAAAATTATTTTTGGGGTAGTGTCGGGGGGCGAACTCTATCTACGCGCCCGTAAGAACGATGAAAAGCATTTCCGCGACCGCAATATGCCCCATCTGGTTTATACCAAGCGTGGAATGCCGTTTCCGTTGAATTATTACCTTGTCGATGAATCGCTATGGGAAAACCATGCGCAGCTGTTGCACTTTGCCGGTATGTCCCTGGCGGGCGCGCAATATGACAAAGCGGCTCAGAGCAGGGGCGGGCGCTTGAAGGACTTGCCCAATCTCAATCACGATCTTGAGCGTCTGCTTTGGAAGGCGGGTATAAAGAATATCGATGAGCTACAGCAATACGGCGCCAAAACCAGCTATCTGAAATTGCGGAAAGTCAGAGCCAATCTGAGCGTCAATATATTGCTGGCGCTTGCCGGCGCGATATGCGGTACGCATCAGGCGGCATTGCCGAAAGGTATCCGCAAAGAGCTGCTGGAATGGTACGAGCGCCATGCGTCATCCTCGTTCAAAGGGCACGATCGTTGAAGCGTAGCGCTTACTCGTTGATTATTTTTTACCGCTTAATCATCTCATTTTTCAATTGAGTCAGTTTGGGCAACAGTTCAATGAGTAGGCCAATCTGCTGAATAACCAATAGCGCTTTGCTGTCTGGTTCCGGCGACAGGGATTGGATGCGACCGGCTATGGCACCCAATTCCTGGTTTATACGCAGGTTTTCCGTCTCCTGATGGTGCAACGCATCGTCAACGTAACCAACGGTATCATCAAGTAATTTTAGAATTTCCGCCGACGAAATTTTCTCTCGATGCGCGCCTAACGTGGAGATATAACTTAACAAGGTATGGTTAAGGCACATCAGGCGAAAAGCATCGTCCATTTTCTGTTTGATGAGATGCGGTTCCGACGACATGTTGGAAACCACAGACGCTAATTCCGCATCGCAGTTGTGAGCATCCCGGCGGGCAATGCGGTATGCCAGGCTATTATCCTTACCCTGGCGGTATTGCGCCATAACCGCATCAAGATATCGGCAGTTGGCATCCAGCGTTTTATTGATAACGGCGGGTAGCCCGCGAAAACGCCAGTCCGGCCAGATAAAGCTTACCGCCGCCCAGGCGATGGCGCAGCCCAGCAGGGTATCGATGACGCGCGGCGCCGCAACCTCAAAGCCTTCCCCCAGCAGATTGAAACACAAGAGCACCAATAGCGTAATAAACATGGTGGCGTGCGCATACTGCACGTGGCGAAAAGCAAAAAACAGCACGCCGCTGATCACGATAAGCGTCAGTTGCCCTTCAAGGGAGGGAACAAAGTATAAAATAGGCAGGCCGAGCAAAATGCCGGTCAACGTACCGATGATTCTCAGGGCCAGCCGCCGTCGCGTGGCATTATAGTTGGGCTGACAAACAAACAGGCTCGTCAGCAGGATCCAATAGCCATGCTGCATGCCGGTAATCTGAATAAAGGCGTAGCCGCTGCAAAGCAACACCGACATGCGAACGGCATGACGAAACAGCGCCGACTGCGGCGTCAGATGGCGACTGAACCTTAGCCGAATATCGCTCCAACCAGTAATCTTGTCATCCGCCAACGTATTTTCCGGATTGTTTTCCTGTTCGATGGTTTGTTCAGATTCAATGGTCGCCAACTGCGCGTCGATCGCCCGCAAATTATTCAGCAGGTACTGTAACGCCTTGATTTGCGAGGCGTCGGCACCCTGGCTTTCCGGAATGCGCGCCAGCGCTGATTCAAGATGGACGAATGCGCGTTCAATACGGCCATCATGCTGATATTTTTGATGAAATAAAATAGACTGCGCCAGTTGCTGGCAGGCGCGGGCCTGCATTGAGAGTAAGCGCTGAAAACGAAACAGCACATCGCTGTAGCGGTATTTTTCCCGTAGGTGCAGGTAATTGACATGTGACGAGCTGGCTCGTTCATGAATGTCCTGCGCGACGAAGTAGTAGTGCAGCGTCCGCCGGGTGCTTCTCTGGCCGCGATCGCCCCGCAGACGCGTCAGCAATGACGATTTGGTCTGGTTCAGGGTCGCCACCACCTGACTGTTGATCATGGTGACTTCAATCAGCGGTTCGTCCGACTCTTCTTCGACATCGGGATCGAACAGATTGGCTTTGGCATCGAGATAGCGCGCAAGCTGCTGATAACACTGCGCCAGATTTTCCTGTAGCGGGCGGATCGGGAAGATCAGATGCCCGAACAAGGTGAGCAGGTTGTACCATAATGCGCCTATCAGCAGCATGATGGGTTGCTGATACCAGGTGTCGTAAAGCGAAATCCCCAGCATGGTATATACCGCGATCAGCAGAGCGCCGAAGGCGATGGTGGCATAACGTTGTCCCAGGGCGCCGAGCAGGATAAAACCCCAGGTGGAGAGCGCCAGGCCGATGCCGAATAACCAGGGATAGGGGAATAGCAGCTCTATCGAAACCGAGGCGATAAAGAAGCAGAACAGGGTAATAAACAGGTTGCGCAGGCGTCCGGTCAGGCTATCGTCGAGATCGGCCAGCGCGGCGGCAACCACGCCCAGCGTCAGCGGGATTGTCGCCGTCGGCTGATCGAGCCACCAGGGAACGGCCGACGCGCCGGCAAGCGCGATAAATATACGGATGTTATACAGCCAGCTGCTGTTATAAACATAGCGACGGATCCCGGGCGTGAATGCGAGCAACGATATATCCTCAGGCTCAGTTAACGATAGTGGCGACGGGCGTTTTCTTCTCTGGCGGCCTGGGCCACCTCCACCGATACCACGCGGCGGCCGACCGGCCACAGCGCGATGGCGGCGATTTTAAAGTTGGCGATGCCGACCGGAATGCCGATGATGGTGATACATTGCGCAATGCCCGTAACGATATGCGACAGGCATAGCCACCAGCCAAAGAAAATAAACCAGAAGATGTTCAGCACGGCGCCGCCGGTATTTAAAATGGCATTCTTGCCGTCCGGGCGTAGTTCGTCAACGTGAACGGCCTCGTTGCCATAGGGCAGCAGCGACAGCTTGGTGATTTCCCAGCATGAGCGCGTCAGCGGCAGCGTGAAGATCAGCAGGACGCTGACCACCGTGGCAAGAAGCCAGGATAAGGTGGTGAAAAAACCTCCCAGCACGAAATTAAGGATATTCAATACGGTGCGCATAGGTACTCCTGTATTCCCGGAACGAGCAAACTCTATGATGATAAACGAATTATTACATTAACTGGCAAGATATCCTAACCTGTTTTTAGCGCTGGAGCCTAAATGCGGATAGCGGGTAAACTATGGCGATGGACGATAAAAATCTCACAATATTCATGGCGCAAAGATAATGGAACTTAAATCAACAGCTTTAGGTAAACATTTGGCGCAACACCCTTATAACCGGGTGAGGATGCTTAATGCGGGCGTTGAAGTGAGCGGCGATAGACATGAATACGTGCTCCCGTTCAACCAACTGCTCAATATTCATTGTAAAAGAGGGTTGGTATGGGGAGAGCTGGAGTTTGAATTGGCTGCCGGCAAAGTTGTGCGCTTACATGGCACGGAATGGCAGGAAACGCAGGCGTTTTACCGTTATTTGGTTAAGTCCTGGCAGGCGTGGAGCGAGGAAATGAGCCTGGTGAGCGCCGAGGTGTTGCAAAAACAGGCGGACGAAATCCATGCGCTGGAACAGCAGGACGACTGGTTCGGCCGTAAGGCGCTGGAGCAGTTGCAGCAGAATATCCGCACTACGTTGGCCTCGCTTCCGCTGCCGGTTGCCCGGCTGGAATCATTTGAAATTTGTCGGGATAACCATCAGCTTTGCCAGCAGTGGCTTGACCACGGAGCCAGAAAACGTACGGAATGCAATCAGCAATGGATGGAACGTACGTTGGTGTCGCAACAGGAATTTTTTCAATCGGTGGAAGCGACGGCGCTGAACGTCGCCCAGTGTAAGGCGGTGATGAATGGTGAAGACGCCGTCCTGGTGCTGGCCGGCGCCGGCAGCGGTAAAACGTCGGTGCTGGTGGCACGCGCCGCCTGGTTGATGCATCGCGGGGACGCCGTTCCCGAACAGATTCTGCTGCTGGCGTTTGGGCGCAAGGCGGCGGAAGAAATGAATGAGCGCATTCAAGCCAGGCTGCACACGGAAGATATTCAGGCGAAAACGTTTCATGCCCTGGCGTTGCATATCATCGAGCAGTCCAGCCGTAAAATTCCCCAGATTAGCCAACTGGAAAGCAATGGTAAAAAGCGCCGCGAATTATTGATACGCACCTGGCAGCAACAGTGCTCGGAGAAAAAGACGCAGGCCAAAGGCTGGCGGCAATGGCTGACGGAAGAGCTGGCGTGGCCGCTTCCCGAAGGCGACTTCTGGCGCGATCCGGCATTGGCCGAACGCCTGGCCGGCCGCCTGGAGCGTTGGATTGGTCTGATGCGGATGCACGGCGGCAGCCAGAGCGAGATGATTGAGCAGGCGCCGGAAGCGCTTCGTTCATCGTTTCAGCAGCGGATCCGGCTGATGTCGCCTTTACTGAAAGCCTGGAAGAAGGCGCTGAAAGATGAAAATGCCGTAGACTTCTCCGGTTTGATCCATCAGGCGGTCAGCCTGCTGGATAACGGGCGTTTTATCAGCCCGTGGAAACATATACTGGTGGATGAGTTTCAGGATATCTCCCCCCAGCGCGCCCGTCTGTTATCCGCGTTGCGCAGGCAAAACAGCAGGACATGCCTGTTTGCCGTGGGGGATGACTGGCAGGCCATCTACCGCTTCAGCGGGGCTGAACTGTCGCTGACAACCGCATTTGAACAACACTTCGGCGTTAGTGAACAGTGCGCGCTGGATACCACCTATCGCTTTAACGAGCGTATCGGCGAAATTGCCAACCAGTTTATTCAGCAGAATCCTTATCAGCTGAAAAAACCGCTTAATAGCCTGAGTAAAGGGGATAAAAAGGCGGTGACGATTCTTCCTCAGGAACAGTTGGAACCGTTGCTGGATAAATTAAGTGGTTTCGTTAAGCCAGAGGAGCGGGTGCTGCTTTTGGCCCGTTATCACCATTTACGCCCTCAGGTGTTGCAGAAAGCGGCGACGAAATGGCCGAATTTGCCTATCGACTTTATGACGGTTCATGCCAGTAAAGGTCAGCAGGCGGAATATGTGATTATCGTCGGTCTGCACGACGGTAAAGATGGTTTCCCCGCTCCCGCGCGCGAGTCCGTTCTTGAACAGGTGCTATTGCCCGAGCCTGAGGACTTTGCCGATGCGGAAGAGCGTCGTTTGCTGTATGTGGCGTTAACCAGGGCCAAGCACCGGGTCTGGTTGTTGCAGGACAGTAAAAATCCGTCGGTATTTATCGAACAGTTGCGCAAACTGGGAGTGCCGTCGCCGCGCAAACCCTGAGCGACAGGCCGGCGACGCGTCGTCGGCCTGTCGCTGCGAAACGACGTTATTTTAACCGATCCTGAAGATAGCGCTGATAGTCGGGGATGGCGATTTCGACAGGTTGTCTGAACAGCTCCGAGTTGATGAGAAAGTCAGCCGTCGAACGGTTGGTCGCTACCGGAATATTCCAGACCGTGGCCAGCCGCAGCAGCGCTTTAACATCAGGATCGTGCGGCACGGCGTTGAGCGGATCCCAAAAGAAAATCATCAAATCTATTTTCCCTTCCGAAATCAGCGCTCCGACCTGTTGGTCGCCCCCCATCGGCCCGCTGAGCATGCTCTTGACGGGAAGGCCGGTATTTATCTGGATCAGATTGCCGGTAGTCCCCGTCGCATAAAGCTGATGCTCGCCAAGCACGGCTTTATTGGTATCGACCCAGTTCAACAGCGATTGCTTACAGTGATCGTGCGCGACCAAAGCGATATGTTTATGCGCAGCAATGGTGCGGGTGGTGTACTCCATGGTTACGTCCTTCAGTCGGTAGGGTAAAACTGTCGATATGGCAGGACAGATTACGGAAACACGGTTTCAGTGCAAAGAGATAAAAAGAAAAAATGCGAACAGCCGCCGGAAATCCAGGGTAACTGCGCGTAAAATCACCACTTTGCCGGCGTAACGGGTATTTTGGCGACGCCTCTCGGCCTCTCGCCGGGGGGAAATATAGGATACACTATAAGGAGTGGCGTAAAAGAGGCAGAGCATGATGAAAGACAGCGATATCGAGTCCGTACTTAAAACCGTAAAAACCATTGCGCTTGTCGGGGCCAGCGAGAAAACGACCCGGCCAAGCTACGGCGTCATGGCCTATCTGCTTGAGCAAGGCTATGAGGTGATACCGGTAAGCCCGAAACTGGCGGGGCAGACGTTGCAAGGGCAAAAGGTCTACGCCAGTTTGGGTGACATTCCCCAACCCGTTGATATGGTCGACGTGTTTCGTCAGCCGGAAGCGGCTTATGATATCGCCAAAGAGGCGATAGCCATCGGGGCTAAAGTGTTATGGTTACAGCTCGGGGTGATAAATGAACCGGCCGCCGTTCTGGCGAAAGATGCGGGCTTGCAGGTGGTCATGGACCGTTGCCCTAAAATTGAAATTCCCCGTCTGGGCCTGGATAAATAAGCGCGGTATTTAACGCCGTTAGCGCCGTAACGGATAAACGCTGCCTGACCAGCCGCCGCTGGCGCCAATCAGTGGCGCAGTTGCGGCGCACGGCTCTGAATGACTTTAGCCAATTCATCCAATGAGGGATGATCCCCCAGGTAGGATTCTTCCTTGATCAACTGGGCTTCTGCCAGATACGTATGAATAGGCTGCCCTGCGCCATCCTCCATTACCACATGATACCAAGGGGCCGTGCGCAGCGTGTCCTGAGCATCCAGCTCCTCCCATGCGGGGGCTTCCAATGAATATTCGGGGTCGATATCGATAACCACGCCCGGATACCCCAGCTGCTTATGACGAATCTGTTGCCCGATACCAAATTTACAGACGATCATATAACCTCCTGATAAATCTCTAACACACTCTAAATGGGGGAACTGTGGTTTTTTTCAAGTAGAGCGGGCGGCGGATAAGCTTGTTTTTTGCCCGGAATGCAACGGCTGAATACTATAATAATAGCATGGCGCCATTTTTCAGAAGATGCTATCAGGCCGCTTAGTGAAAGGCTGCTTTACATAGAGAGGAGAGGGAGAATGCCGACAGTGTCTATAGCCGCCCATGTTTATGGCGTGGTTCAAGGGGTTGGTTTTCGTTACAGCACCCAGCATCGGGCCGCGCAGCTGGGCCTTAGCGGCTATGTTCGTAACAGCAGCGACGGCAGCGTGGAAGTTATCGCCTGCGGAGAACATCAGGCGGTTGAACAACTGGTCGAATGGTTGAAACAAGGCGGCCCGCGCAGTGCCAGCGTGGAAAAAGTCCTCACCCAGCCGCACGATAAATTCGATTATAAAGGGTTCAGCATCCGTTACTAAATGCTATATGCATTTGACCGGCTTGGGGAGGCCCGCAATCTTGGTCGCTTGCTTGGCAGGGCCTTTGGGGAACAGCCGATACAGATAACGGCTATTGCCTTTTTCTTCACCATACTTTTGCGCCATCGCCTTCACCAACATGCGAATGGCCGGTGAAGTATTGAATTCCAGATAAAACGCCCGCACAAATCGGACCACCTCCCAGTGCGCATCCGTCAACTGAATATCTTCCCGCTCGGCCAATACCGCGGCCAGGGCTTCGCTCCAGTCGGCACTCTCCATCAGATATCCTTGCGCATCCGTTTCAATGATACGGCCTTCAAACTCCAACATATTTCCTCAAATGCAATATGACTTCGCGCCAGTTTAACAAAAATTTCTTTGGCCAAGAATATGGGGGGATAAAACAAAGGCCCCGCATAAGCGAGGCCTGAGGCTGATAATGGGCGACGATCAATCGTTACGCATAATGCCCAGAATGCTTAACAGACTGACGAAAATATTATATATCGACACGTACAGGCCGACGGTAGCCCGAATGTAGTTGGTTTCGCCGCCGTGGATGATGTTGCTGGTTTCCCAGAGAATCGCCCCGGCGGAGAACAGAATAAACAGCGAACTGATAGCCAGGTGCAGCGCCGGGATTTGCAGGAACAGGTTGGCAATTACCGCGACCACCAGTACCACGAAACCTGTCATCAACATCCCGGACAGGAAAGACATATCCTTGCGGGTGGTTAACACATAGGCCGAACAGCAGAAAAACACCAGCGCCGTGCCGCCAAGGGCGAGCATGATAATGTCGCCCGAGCCGGAAGATATCAGCGTGCTTAACAGCGGGCCCAGCGTGTAGCCCATAAAGCCCGTCAGCGCAAAGGCCGCCAGAATGCCGGCGGGGCTATTCGCCAGCTTGTGGGTCAGAAACATCAAGCCATAAAAGCCGACCAGCATTAACAGCAATCCAGGCGCCGGCAGGTTAAGTACCGTACTGGCCGTGGCGGTGACGGCGGAAAAGCCTAACGTCAGCGATAGCAGGAAATAGGTATTACGCAGCACTTTATGGGTGCTGAGCAACGAGCTTTCGCGGGTTGATGAAACAACAATACGATCCATATCAGCGACTCTCTCTTTAAGGGGGCCATATCCAACCCCAAAGAGTAAATAGTTACCGTACGTTATTAAAGGTGTTTTACCCTTCTTTACGCTGTAAATCGCTATATTTATGAACGTTATGGCGGTTTTGCGTCCGCTTGAATCGTAAGAGATTATTTTTCAGGCAATTGAACGCAATGATGCTTTACAAGACCCAGCACTCTGTTTATAGTGCGCGTCATTGCGGAGGAGTGGCCGAGTGGTTGAAGGCACCGGTCTTGAAAACCGGCGACGCGAAAGCGTTCTAGAGTTCGAATCTCTACTCCTCCGCCAAAAAATTCAACGGGTTAGCTTAGGCTAGCCCGTTTTCATTTTGTGTTGCTGGAATATCATCGTAGAGCATCTTTCCTGATTGGCGGCCTATCCAGCGTCGGCCGCCTCACTTTTCCGCCGGTAAATCATACCTGACCTTCTATTTTATGCCCGCGACCGGTTTGAAGAGTCCGGGTAACATTAAACAGTTACTATTTCCTTTAATGATTCGGTTTAACCCAGATAGTTAAAAAATATTGTAGAATACCAGCCGCAATATATGAAAAATAAAAGGGTTATGGAATGCTTGAACTGTTTGACGTTAGCTACGATGAGCTGACTGGTAAGCACTCTGATGAGCTTTACCGGCTGAGGAAAAAAACCTTCAGTGATCGTCTCGGATGGGATGTGGTGTGCAGTTACGATATGGAATTCGATGAGTTCGATAATCCCTCCACGCGCTATATACTTGGGCTGTGTGAAGGGCAGCTGATTTGTAGCGTGCGTTTTACCGGTCTTGACCGGCCGAATATGATAACTCACACGTTCCAGGAATGTTTCGGCGACGTAACGTTGCCGGCCTCAGGCGTTGAGTCAAGCCGTTTTTTTGTCGACAAGACTCGCGCACGGCAGTTGCTTGGCTTACGTTATCCGGTAAGCCAGGCGCTGTTTCTCGCCATGATTAATTGGGCCCGTCACCACGAGCGCAGCGCTATTCACACCATTGTGAGCCGGCCGATGCTGACTATCCTGAAGCGTTCAGGGTGGCGGGTCAGGCCGCTCAAAGAGGCGTTTCTCAATGAGCGTGAGCGCATCTACCTGGTGTATCTCCCGACTGGTTCTGAAGACCAGGAAAGGATGGCATCCGGGTTCGCCGCCTTGCCCGGATGTTCGCCCTCGTCCGTTATCACCTGGCCGCTGTCGCTGCCGGTATAATCAGATCCAGTTCAACGCCTAATCGGATGGCTTGACGGGCGTTGCTGACGCCCAGCTTGATGACGACATTCCCCATGTGAAACTTTACCGTACTGACGGAGATACCTGCGATTGCAGCAATATCCGCGTAGGTTTTTCCCATACTGGCCCAGTAAAGTACCTCATTTTCGCGCGGGGTAAAGATGGCTTTATTCTTGCTTTCGTCATTCTGTTGTCTGTCGGATGACGCCGAGCGGGCAAGCCGGTACATCTGCTCGTTAATATCAATCAGTAACGCTTGCAAAACCCCTCGTTCGGAAGAGAGATACTCTTCCAGCTCCCCCTGTTCGCGGCTGCCAATAATGACGGACAATAGAGCCAGGTTGTTGAAATGGTCGTGCAGTACAAAGGTAAAGCCGTTGACGATGTTGTACTGCCGGGATAGAGAAAAAATTTTGGTGAACTTCAGATCGGACATCAGCGTGATATTTTCGTCCCATGCGAAGGCCGAAGAGCGCTTAAAGGCCGTGAGGATAACCGGATCGATGAGCTGGAAATTATTGAGACGGTAAAGTTCAACCCATTCGTCAGGATAATTGGAAATTATAAGGATCTCTGACGGATTTTTTTTGCTGACGACCGTATAGGCGTATTTCGAACTGCCGGGCAGGGACAGTTTCCTGTCGATGTAGTCTCTAAGTGTCTCTGTTACTATCTGATTTTCATTAAAAACTGAAAACATGCTGGCTCCCTGAAGGTCCAATTTTCCCTATGATATAGAGAACTGTACTAAAGTCTAGGGCAGGTGAGTACTTAAGTACAGCTTACGGATCTTGATTCGCTATATATAATAAATCTCGTTGTGTTGGAGAAAAAAAACCTGACCGTGATGGTCAGGCTGCCAATCGGCCAACACCAGGGAAAAACTTTCCGGCCAGACGGGACATATAAAAAGTTACCGATGGCCGGTATTCACATTCTACACAACTGAATCTGCTAATCCTATCCATTCAGTGGACATGTTGCCAAGCGAGTCTATCCAAACAGGTGCTGGAAATGCGCAGCATTAAAGCCAAATTGCTCAACCGGAAGAGGTCGCTCAATGTCGGTTATTAACCAAGGGGCAGTAAGCGATTGGCGTATTCTCATTGTGCAGATAAATTAACGTCATTAGAGTGGCGGTATAAGCTAAAGCGATTTTCGGTGTAGGGCAGCAGCGCGTTGAGCCGGCTTATGCTTTGTTGGTTCGAGGCTCCTTCGGAAGAAAAAAGTGACCGCACTTGGGACAGATAAGGGTGGTGTTGTTACGTATTTTGCTCCGTAGCTGCATAGTAGCAAAAGCGCATTCCGGGCACGTGACGTTAACGGATGTGCTGCTGAACGTCTTTAGGGCATCAAAGATAGACATACCTTTCACCAATTCGATGTATGGGTAAACATTCTAACACTTAATATGTTTTTATGATGAAGTTTTGTTGTTTTACCCTAAATGCAGCGCATTTAATCTAATTGATACTGCTAATTTAGAGTATTGTTTGTTTTTTATGACTATTCCGCTTATTTACAATAAGCAATATTAAAAGCGATCGATACCCGCAAACGCTGATTTTCAGCAGAACTGCTCAAGGAAATATAAAATACCTCTCTTGATCAGTTTATGCTTTCGTTTGTTTATGCTTTTGATTTTAGTCGTGATGTAAGGTGGGTGAACCATTGGCCGTAAATTACCTAACCGGGTTTCTTAACAACGGATAAATTAATCAATATAAAAGTGAATCGCCTGTTGGGTTGTTTTTCAAATCGCTATTCAGAGTCAGAGCATCCTTCCGTGGTGCTCTGATTAAACCAAAAAATCATCCTGCGTCTTATGGACGACCAGTTCCAGCAGGGCGCGGTACCTGTCCAAAACGGCTATGTTGGTTTCGTTCTCAATCTTGCTGACTAGCTTTGAAATGATAGATTTGTTGGTAACTGCATGACCGGAATGGATTATTTCATCAACGATATTGCCCAGTAATTCCATCTCACTCATCGGAGCTGCAGCCTTATAATAATCAGAAGTCTCTTTATCGGTCTGTGGGGAATCTGTATGCATTTATTTTTCCTTCTCAAATGAAATGAGCCATATTACATGGTTAAGTAAGTATGGATGAAATTCTTGAATAAAAAGAATGAAGACTACGCGCCTGTTGCAGCACGACGCATTAACTTTAGTTCACCTTTGCGCATAACACCAGGAAGTATAAAAAATAAAAAGCGGAAGATAAATCAATCTCCGTAAACCTAAAAACCGTCATGATAAATATGTAGCGGGTGTTTTTTACCTTATTACAGTTGCGTTGAGCGTGCCTGCCGCTTAATGGATATGATAAAATCGTAGATAATCTGATATTTTATAAGGGGCGAGAAGATGCAGCTTCTGGTGGTTACAACCCGGGAAATTTTGACGGCCTGGCAAGGCGGTTAAGCAATACGCGAGCGGCTTTGCTGGTCCTTAGCGCACAAAGGTGAACAAGATCATGTTACTTGCCGGTAGGGCGAGCTACTCTTTGCATATGGGTCACATAGGTAAGGAGCTATCATGTATACGACCATTTTAGTGCCGGTTGATATTGAAGAAGAGGAATTGACCAGCAATGCGCTTATCCATGTGGTAAGGCTGGCAAAAATATCCGGGGCGACGGTGCATCTTTTTCATGCGCTTCCGGATGCGACGGCATTTTTATCCGCGTATTCTTTCGGCATAAAAGAGTTTGAAAATGAGGCGGTAGTTAAAGCCAACGACAAACTGAAAGCCTTTGCTAAAACTATCGATCTTCCTTCATCCCGTTTGTCATTCAGCGTGAGTTTTGGTACGCCAAGAGATGAGGTACTGCAGTTGGCTGAGGAAATCAATGCCGATCTGATCGTCGTGGGTTCACGTCGGCCCGATGTCAAAACCTATCTTCTTGGATCGAATGCCGCGGCTATTGTGCGGCATGCTAAAACATCCGTATTGGTTGTTCGCTAGGCAGAGCCCTGCGGCTTATTCCCGTCACCCGGAATAAGCCGGTGGGTTATCTCAGTTGGCTGTCTTTACTGCCGCGCCGGTTATAACCGCTGCTCTGCGAGTTTTTTTTATCGATTTCTTCCTGACACTGGATGCAATACCGCACGCCGGGTAAGGCCTTGCGACGGGCCTCCGGAATTTGAACGCCGCATTCATCACAGTAGCGCGCGCTTTCCCCGTTATTTAACCGACTGCGGGCACGTGCGACGGCATCATCCACGGTAGCGTCGATTTGATCCTGAACCGCCCCGTCATTTGCCCAGCCACTCGCCATGATTACCTCCAGAGAATAGTGAACCTTTGCTTAGTATTGGGGATATTTTGGCCGATTCAAGGTCGTACGGCCAGGCGTGGAGCAAGTTATCTTCGGCGAACGCCGCAGCGACTAGAAAATGGAGAACAGCAAAACGACGGGAAAGCTCAGCGGCCAGGTGAGCCCTATCAGCAAAGAGGCCAGGAGCCGAATAGCCAGCGACTTATCTTTGCTTAGCAGGAATGTAACCACGAGTGAAATAGCAAAACCGATGAAGTAAATGAGTTTGATTAACTCCCACAGGGTTTGATGCGGCACGTTTATTTCCTTTTTTTCTTATGCGCAGCATATTCTATGCCGTTAATATTTCATGATCAATTATTTAACCAGGAGATTGGGCAAACCGGAATGTAAAAATAGATACCGAGTCGCCGCCGGCGTTTACATGTCGGAAATATTAAATTTTTGTT
Source organism: Brenneria corticis (assembly GCF_003115855.1). Classification (GTDB taxonomy): domain Bacteria; phylum Pseudomonadota; class Gammaproteobacteria; order Enterobacterales; family Enterobacteriaceae; genus Brenneria; species Brenneria corticis. The sequence goes on along the minus strand of NZ_KZ819091.1, from coordinate 48,089 downwards.
ACGCTATGGACATTATCTGAGGACTATCATAGCTTGGTGTTTTATCCTATGAGAAAGGTAATAAAATGAGTGAGATATCTAGCCTATCGTTGAAAATCCCCTTGGATTTGAAAGAGAAGATTAAAGCCGCGGCACTGGAAAATGAGGTTTCAATCAGTGCTGAAGTGACCGCACGGCTGCTGCGAAGTTTTGATAAGGCCAACAAAGCGCCCGCGTCGGCAACGGTCGATAATCAGCATACCGAAGAGGCAGTTGCGGACCGGTTGACTCAGAAAGAAATAAAGAAAATCAGAGCATTACTCAAAGATAAGGCCAAAGGCACGTCCAGGAAAAAATAGCGCCTGTCTTTACAGCATGTTATGTCATAACAATCATGGCGTTAATGGGTTGTGATATAGCAATGCTATTTGCCGTCAACTAACGGCAAAATCTGCGATATTGATATTGATCAGTAAGGTTTCTCATATTTTTGCCGATAATGATTATTCATATCATTTAAGGAGGCAATTATGTTGATGGGAACTCTTAAGGAAACGCTGGTTTTTGTACAAGATGATGATGGTAGACTTCATCGGTATGAGATCTACAAGAGTGACCATAAAGGAGGGTATTTTGCTGTTATATATACTCAGCAAACCGTCTTTTCTCATGATGTCGCCGTTGTCACCTGGGTCATTGATAATCCATACTGGCATTTGAAATCACATTATATTCCCAATGCCCGTATGGAATGTGAAGCTCATTGGAAAGAAACATACTTGACTTTAATAGCTTGAGATAAAAAAGAATGACATAGGTTATTATGTCATTCTTTTTTTATTCTTGAATAATATGACTCATTCTAAATATTGATTTCATAATTGTATTCTCATCGAACGAAAATGAATTTTTTAATTATTTATAAATCTACGCTTTATTATTTCCTCTTTTATTTTTATTTAATAACCCCATCTATCTTGTAAATGGGTAAATTATAGAAAACCGATCGATTAAATAGATATGTAAGCCATGGAATATATCCGGGGGAAATATAAAGATTATTGTCAGCGTGCCGATACACTTTTGGGTGACATTAGGATTATGGCGATTAGCAGTATGCTCTGACCGGTCCCGCTTCCTGTTTTCACTGTTACAAGCGTTGATTAACGGTATCGTATCCTGGCGTATTCTTTAGGTTTATCATTGCTTAATAAATACTCTGTCCAGGATTCATGCCTTTTTTAAATATGAGAAGTAAATTGGAACTATCGGTATTTGGAGCTTGATTATATTTTGCTCGGTCTTGCGTGAGACCGAGTGGCGGCTATTGTTCCAAATGCAGATGGAAAGGATGAATAAAGGAGATTTTAATGAATTTATCCAACTGGCGTATAGGATATCGATTAGGGGCGGGGTTTTCTTTCCTGGTTTTAATGCTTTTGATTGTGGGAAGCGTTGCAATAACCAAGCTGACTGATTTTAATAATAAAATGGATGATATTGTCACGCGGGATTATCCATTGACGGTGGAAAGCAATCAGCTGATTGATGAGTTAAATGCCTTTCTCAATAATCAACAGTTGCTGCTATTGCTGAAGTCAGAAGCAGAGGTTAACCAGCAATTGGAACTTACCAAAGCAAGTTCAGTAAAAGTATCCCAATTAATGGAATATCTGCATAAACATGTGGATGATGCAAGGTCGCTGGCGATATTAAGCTCCATCGGAGACATCCGCAGAGATTTCCTCGCCTCGGCCAATAAGCTGTCGGGGTTTGCCGTTGCGGGCGATCTGGCCGGCGCAACGGCCGAGTATTTCAATGTTACTCGCGTCGTCCAGCAGAAATACAAGGACAAGATTGCCGAGTTGATTGAATCGCAAGATGCCAAAATGGCGGCGTCGGCGCAGGATGTCGCTGAAAGCTATCGGGAAACCCGGACCCTCATGGCAATCGTCATCATTGCCAGCATTATCGCCGGGCTGATTATTGCCTCGCTGATCACCCGTAGCGTTACGCATCCGATACAGGAAGCGTTGGCGATCGCGGAGAGTGTCTCTAAAGGTGATTTAACCTCGCAAATCCGCATCACCCGTAAAGACGAAGCCGGGATGTTGCTGACGGCGTTGCATAATATGAATACCAGCCTGCGGCAAATTGTCAGCCAGGTGCGGGACGGCGCGGAGACGATTTCAAGCGCGGCATCGCAGATTGCGGCCGGTAACCAGGATCTTTCCGCCAGAACGGAGGAGCAGGCCAGTTCGCTGGAGGAAACGGCGTCGTCGATGGAACAGTTGACGTCGACGATAAAAAATACCGCCGACAATACGCTGCAGGCCACCGAGCTTGCCGCCGATACCTCGGAAACCGTGAAGAAAAGCGGCGCAATGATGGAGAAGGTGACGCAGGAAATGCGCGGCATCCGGGATTCGTCGCAGCGCATGGCCGAAATTATCGGCGTGATTGACGGCATCGCTTTCCAGACCAATATCCTGGCATTGAACGCCGCGGTAGAGGCGGCTCGGGCGGGCGAGCAGGGGCGGGGATTCGCCGTCGTCGCCAGCGAGGTTCGCGCTTTAGCGCAAAGAAGCGCTACCGCCGCCAAAGAGATTAAAGAGTTGATCGATGATTCTTTCAAGAAGGTTCAGGACGGTATGGGGCTGGTAGAGGACACCGGCGTCACGATGAATTCGCTGGTGACCAATGTTCAGGGCGTTAACGGCATCATCAGTGAAATTGCCCAGGCGAGTCGTGAACAGAGCGACGGCATAAACCAGATTAACCTGGCAGTGGGGCAGATTGACACCACGACTCAGCAAAACGCGGCATTGGTAGAAGAGTCTGCCGCCGCGGCGCTCTCTCTACAGGATCAGGCGCATAGCCTTACCCAAACGGTCAGCGTGTTTAAACTGGGGGCGGCGTATACGGGAGCGGTATCCGCTGGAAAAGCGGCAACGGCGGTTCTGCCATCGCCGGAAGAGAGCGCTCCCGCGAAAGAGAAGAAAGCGGGGGAACTGGCGGATTGGGCGGCGTTTTAAGCTAATCCGGCCTTATTCCTTACCATTTCTGACCGCCATTGCCTAATCCAATGGCGGGTTTTCCTGCCTGCCGCCTTTCAGGCGCCCGCCAGCGGCGTTTAAACGCTTTTTAATCAAGCGCCGTCTGACGCTACCGTCCGACCCCGCCGCCAGCGAATGACGTCAATCAATATAAAGAGCAGCAAACTGACGCCCATCACCGGCAAGCATATCGCCAGCAGGCAACTGATGGCCACTAGCAGCACCCTGGTGAAAAAACGCACCTGCAGGAGCGCGCCGGTGAGCGTTTTAACCGGATTATTGCCGCCGCCATGCCGTGGGCGCCGCAGCCACCACATCCGGTATCCCCAGACAATCATGGTACAGAGGCCAAGGCCGAAAGCGGCCAACAGAATCTGATTCGGTAGGCCGAACAATACGCCCATATGCGCATCAACCCCCCAGCGGGTCAGTTTGGCGGCCAGCGGAAAGGTGGTGAAATCCGATTTGTCGACGATCTCCAGCGTCGCGGGATTAATGGCAACCGCATCAACCTGTGTCGGCCAGGCGCGGTCAATTTCTGAAACGGTCCACGCCTGACCGGGCCGGGCCGCGGGTTTTATTTCGATTTTTTGGGCATCAATGCCCGCGTCTCTGGCTATGGCCAATACCCGATCAAACATTTCAGGGGGATTATCGACAGCGTGAGGCATCGGCATCGGGGCGTGATGCTCCGCGTGTTCATCCGCGGGCATCGGGTGGCTATCGGCGCCATGGTGATGGGCCGATAGCGTCGTAGGTTCGCTGATAAGCTGGGTTTTCAGCGCCGGGGTTTGCCAGCCTAACAGGTTGCGCGCCGCCGAAATATTGCTGCCGGCCCATTTTGACCAGGTCAGGCCGGTGGCGGAGAAAAACAGCAGGCCAAGCAGCAGGCATAGCCCCATGCCGGTATGCCAGCGGCGCAAACGCCGCTTTTGCGCCGCCGGCGTCCGAGGCGTTTTTTTATTACGCCCTCTGCCCGTGGTCGCCGAATGCCGGGTGGCTCCCCAGATTAGCACCCCGCCCAACGCCGCAACCCATAGCCAGGAGGCGGCAAGCTCACTGTAATTTCGCCCGATATCGCCGAGTAATAATCCCCGATGCAGGTAATCAAGCCAGGTTCGGAAAGGCAGAATACCGCTGGTGCCATAGACGGTTTCATCGCCGCGAATTTCCAGCGAGGCGGGATCGATAAAGATAGCCCGGCTTTCAGACGGCCCCAGTTCAGGAGAGGCAAACATCACCCTGGTGGTTTCGCCCGGCGCGGACGCGGGGCGCAGGGCGGTTAATCGCGCTTTATGCTGATGCCCCAGGACCGTCTGGGCGGCCAGGATCTGCGCTTCCAGCGATTGGGGCGCGCCATGACTTTGCGTAAAAAGCTGATGCGCGTAAAGCCGGTTTTCAATTTGCGGCGTAAGTACGTATAGCGTACCGGTAAGCGCGGCAATGAAAATAAAAGGCCCGACAAAAATACCGATGTAAAAATGAAGACGAATAAATAAGGCGATCGTCGCGGCACGTGATGATACGGCATCTGACGGCATTATCCCGGATAACGCGGCCGCGGGTGGTGATGACTGAGTTTTGGAATGCGGCATAAAACCTTCTGAAGTCAGTTGGCAGGAAAACGACCAGAACCAACGCCATACCTGAAAAAGGTATCGTTGCCTGGTTTGCTAGATAAATGCCCGAAGGCTTATTGGCATATACTCAGTAAGGGGGCGCGCGTGGAGCGGGCGAGACAAATCGCGTTAGCGGGATGATGCGGGAGTAGAAGGCTATCGCCCGGGTACGGGATAGATTCGGCGTTAGCGCAAGGACAATGCCGTCGACATCAGCCAACGCCGGGGCGTAAGAAAAGAGAACGCAATAGCCGCAGGCCGCATGATCCATCATGGATGCGGGCTGAGGGTGGGAAGACGGGGGCGTTTGGCCGTGGCGCGCGCCGGAGATTTGATGTCCGGCATGATGATGCTCTGCAAAAGCCGTCGCTATGCTTAAGGTCTGACCGATGTCGCGATCGTGGTGCGCCAGCATTTGTGAAATCACTGGCGCAATAAAAATGGTCAGCGTGGCGAAGATTGCGAGCCAGGCTGGAAAACGTCGTCGTCGCAACAGGGACAAAAGCATAGCGAGATGATGTAAACCGTATCGAATTCAGTGGCGGATACTGTACCTTATCCGCGCGGTTTTCGTTACACAAATGTTTGTTTGCCGCTTGTTTCCTGTGAATAAATAGCATCGCGTGTTATTACATGAATATGGCCTGTCGCGTTTCATCCGTTATGTGGTGCGAATGGATAAATTACCCGGATCAACAAGCAGGAATATTCCTGCAGCCAGATAGTACGGATATCCGATATTGTGCAGATAGGTATGCTTAAAAATTATTAAGATTTTTCTTAGTTGGTCTTTTGGGGAGTAAGTTTTCAATTTTTTCAAGCAATAAAGTCTTACTGATGCTGTCCGGATTGAGGGATGAGTTGCTCTTTGCGTAAACGCGGGACCGGTTTATCATCTATTGGCGCTCTCGTTGCTCAAACGCTGACCTATTATGATGAACCATACCTTTATCAAGTTGTCGGAAAGCTAACTTATCCATTAATATGGATTTAATTTGAAGCACACGTACAGGGGGAGTTGTGCTGGTTAATAAATGTGGATTTAAAAAGCGTGCCGTCGGCCTTCGCTGGCTTTCAGCGGTCGTCGTGTTGTCGTTGAGCGCCGCGCCGGCTTGGGCATTTTCGATTGACGATGTTGCCCAACAGGCGGAAAAGCTGGCGGCGAAAGGCTTCGAGGCGCCGAAAAGCAACCTTCCGGCGGCGCTCCGTGATATAAAATTTGCCGACTATCAGCAAATTGTATTCAATCACGACAAATCATACTGGAATACGTTGCAGACGCCGTTCAAATTACAGTTCTATCATCAAGGGATGTATTTCGATACGCCGGTAAAAATTAATGAAGTGACTGCCACAACGGTAAAAGAGATTAAATATTCAGCAGATTACTTTAATTTTGGCCCGGTCAATCACGATCCCGAAACGGTGAAAAACCTTGGTTTCGCCGGTTTTAAAGTGCTCTATCCGATTAATAAAGCGGATAAAGACGATGAAATTGTCAGTATGCTGGGCGCCAGTTATTTCCGCGTGGTCGGTAAAGGCCAGGTTTACGGCCTCTCCGCGCGCGGGCTGGCGATTGATACCGCGCTGCCTTCCGGTGAAGAGTTTCCGCGCTTTCGCGAATTCTGGATCGAACAGCCGAAACCGAACGATAAACACCTGGTGATCTACGCATTGCTTGATTCGCCGCGTGCGACGGGGGCCTATCGCTTTGTGGTCTATCCGGGAGGCGACAGCGTTATTGACGTTCAGGCTAGAGTCTTTCTGCGGGACAAGGTCGGTAAGCTGGGCGTGGCGCCGCTTACCAGTATGTATTTGTTCGGGCCGAATCAGCCCGCTTCAACGCTGAACTACCGTCCGGCGCTGCATGATTCGAACGGCTTGTCGATTCATGCCGGCAACGGCGAGTGGATTTGGAGACCGTTGAATAATCCCCGGCATCTGGCGGTGAGTACCTATGCGGTAGAAAATCCGCAAGGATTTGGTTTGCTGCAGCGCGGCCGCGCTTTCTCCGCTTATGAAGATCTTGACGATCGCTACGATCTGCGTCCCAGCGGCTGGATTGAACCGAAAGGCGAGTGGGGCAAAGGTAAGGTCGAACTGGTTGAAATTCCGACGGCGGATGAAACAAACGATAATATCGTCGCTTACTGGACCCCGGACGTGTTGCCTGAAACCGGTAAGCCTCTGGAGCTGAAGTATCGCCTGCGTTTCACCCGTGACGAAGAGAAACTGCATTCGCCGGATGTCGCCTATGTTCAGCAGACACGCCGCTCCACCGGGGATGTTAAACAGTCGAACCTGATCCGTCAGCCCGATGGCACTACTGCTTTTATCGTGGACTTTGTCGGACCGACGCTAAAAGCGCTGAATGAGGAAACCCCCGTTGCCCCTCAGGTCAGTATTGGCGAAAACGGCGAGATTGTTGAAAGCAGCGTTCGTTATAACCCGGTGACCCAGGGCTGGCGTTTGACGCTGCGTTTGCGTGTGAAAGACAATAAACAGCCAACAGAATTGCGGGCTGCGCTGATTAATGGTGAAATAACATTGACTGAAACCTGGAGTTATCAGCTACCTGCCAATGAATAAGTCAACTTCCTCTCTCGATTACATCGAGAAATTGCCCTTGCCTGCCGAGCAGGCGAGGGTTCTGCGTGAAAAGCTGTCATCGTCAGAGATTATCGATCAGTCGGCATTGCATCAGGCATTGGCCGGCGACGGCCAGGTCAAGGCTCAGACGGAAGAAGATGCCGCGCTGAGTTCGGTTCAGGCTCGCCTGGAAATGGCCTGGCCCGACGGCTTGAATAACGGCGGTCAACTGGGCAAGGATACGCAAGGGCGGACCGCATTGAAGGCGATGCCGACGATCGCGCGTTCCTCCATGTTTCCCGATGTCTGGCGTACTAACCCGCTGGTTCGCTGGTGGGAAAGTTTACTGGGCCGGACGGTGCCGCCTCGCCATCACACTACCCCTGAAGAAACCATCGCTGAAAACCGATGGCGCATAGTGGGGACGGTGCGGCGTTATATCCTGCTGATTCTGACGCTTTTTCAGACGGCGATCGCCACCTGGTATATGAAAACCATCCTGCCTTATCAAGGCTGGGCGCTGATCGATCCCTTTGAAATGGCCGGTCAGCCGTTGACGCAATCCTTTCTGCAACTGCTGCCGTATGTGTTGCAAAGCGGCATTCTTGTGCTGTTCGCGGTGCTGTTCTGCTGGGTTTCCGCCGGTTTCTGGACCGCCCTGATGGGGTTTCTGCAACTGCTGATCGGACGGGATAAGTACAGCATCTCTTCCACTACGGTCGGCGATGAGCCGCTCAACCCGGAACATCGTACCGCGCTTATCATGCCCATCTGCAACGAGGATGTCGCGCGGGTTTTTGCCGGCCTGCGCGCCACCTATGAATCCGTGGCGGCCACCGGGATGCTCGATCACTTCGATATTTATGTGTTGAGCGACAGTAACGATGCGGATACCTGCGTCGCCGAGCAGAAAGCCTGGATGGAGCTTTGCCGGGATGTGGGCGGGGCGGGACGAATCTTTTACCGCCGTCGCCGTCGCCGGGTAAAACGTAAGAGCGGCAACATTGATGATTTCTGCCGCCGTTGGGGCAGCCAGTACAGCTACATGGTTATTCTGGATGCGGACAGCGTCATGAGCGGCGAATGTCTGACCTCTCTCGTCCGGCTGATGGAAGCGAATCCGAACGCGGGAATTATCCAGTCCTCGCCGAAAGCGTCGGGCATGGATACGCTGTATGCGCGTTGCCAACAGTTCGCCACCCGCGTCTACGGTCCGTTATTTACCGCCGGGCTGCATTTTTGGCAACTGGGCGAATCCCATTACTGGGGCCACAACGCCATTATCCGGGTGAAACCCTTTATCGAGCACTGCGCGCTGGCGCCGTTGCCGGGCGAGGGGTCGTTCGCCGGAGCCATCCTTTCCCATGACTTTGTCGAAGCGGCATTGATGCGCCGTGCCGGATGGGGCGTGTGGATCGCCTATGACCTGCCGGGCAGCTATGAAGAGCTGCCGCCTAACCTGCTGGATGAGCTGAAACGCGATCGCCGCTGGTGTCACGGCAACCTGATGAACTTCCGGCTGTTTCTGGTTAAAGGCATGCACCCGGTTCACCGGGCGGTATTTCTGACCGGGGTGATGTCTTACCTGTCGGCGCCGCTATGGTTTATGTTCCTGATGCTGTCGACGGCGTTGCAGGTGGTGCATACCCTGATGGAACCGCAGTACTTTCTGCAGCCCAGACAGTTATTTCCCGTCTGGCCGCAGTGGCGTCCGGAGCTGGCTATCGCGCTATTCTCCACGACGCTGGTGCTGCTGTTTTTACCGAAATTATTAAGCGTGATCCTGATTTGCGCCAAAGGCGCGAAGGCCTATGGCGGCGTTTTTCGGCTGTTTATTTCCCTGCTGATAGAGATGCTGTTCTCCGTACTGCTGGCGCCGGTCAGAATGCTGTTTCACACCGTCTTTGTGGTTAGCGCTTTCCTTGGGTGGTCGGTACAGTGGAAATCTCCGCAGCGCGACGACGACGCCACCCCCTGGAAGGAAGCCTTTATTCGCCACGGTTCCCAATTAACCCTGGGGCTGGTTTGGGCGATAGGGATGGCGTGGTTGGATCTGCGTTTCCTGTGGTGGCTGTCCCCCATCGTGTTCTCATTGATTCTTTCACCGTTTGTCTCGGTTTATTCCAGCCGCGCCACGCTGGGGCTGGCTTGTAAACGCGCCAAACTGTTGTTGATCCCTGAGGAATACGAGCCGCCGCGCGAACTCGTGGCTACCGATGAGTATTGCCGGTTGAATCGTCAGCGCAAACTGGATCATGGCTTTATTCAGGCGGTTTTTGATCCGTCGATCAATGCGCTGGCCAGCGCGATGGCCACTGCCCGCCATCGTTTCAGCCAGGCGATTGAAGCGGTACGTGAACAGAACGTCAACGATGCGCTGGGGCGAAAACCGCAGGATGTCGGCAATAACCAGCGCCTGGCGTTGTTAAGCGATCCGGTGACGATATCCCGTCTCCATTACCGTGTATGGCAGCAGCCGGAACGGTACGCGGCGTGGTCCGGCTATTACCGAGAACTGCCGCCGCCGGTTATCAAGGGGTAATCGCTTTTAGGTTGATGACCCCTTTCCAGCCTCCCCCTTGCCAGGGGGAGGAGCTAAATTGCTCCCTCCCCTGCGAAGGGGAGGGTTGGGGTGGGGTTAGCCGCCGATGGGATAACAACAACGCCCGGTCTGACGGGTTAATCCCCCGGCAGCTCAATTCTTGAGGAGCGGCGCTGTAGGCTTCGCCAGGAGTAAATCACGTTGAGCATCACCACCAATGCGGTAACGATAAACACCGCCCGGAAACCGTAGGTCGCGGAGATGGATGCGCCGATCAGCGGGCCCGCCACGTTGCCCACATCGCGGAACGACTGGTTATAGCTGAATATTCGTCCGGCGACCTGGTTGGATGAATGATAAATCAGCAACGTCTGCACCGCCGGCAGTAACGCCCCGTCCGCCGCCCCCAACAGGAAACGAAGCACGCCTAACTGCCAGGGGGTCTGAACAAAAGCCATTGGAATCAACAATAAAACCGATACAACCAGCATGGCGATCAGAATGCGCTCAGGGCCGATTCTGTCGCCTAACTTGCCCAGTCTCGGCGCGCTGATAAGCGCGGATACGCCGGGAATGGCGGCGATCATTCCGCTGATAAAGGCCAAATTTTGCGTATGCCCGGCTAAATCGCGAACGAATAGCGTGAGTATCGGCGATACCGATCCCGTGGCGATCTGAATAATCAGCGTAGTAATAAACAGGCTTAATACCAGCTTGGGGTTTTTCAGCGAGGTCATCACCTGCCGGCCGCTGAGCATGTCTTTTTTACGGATGGTGGTAAAACGCTCCCGAACGTAGATCAGGGTGATGAGAAAACAGATAAACAGCACCGCGGCGGTAATGAAAAACACCGGGCGTAAGCCATAGGTATCCGCCAGATAGCCGCCGATCAGGGGGCCGATAAGCGCACCGCTCACGGCGCCGGTTGACAGCGTTCCCAGCGCCCATCCGCTTTTATTGCGCGGAACCTGAGTGGCGATTAATGCGTTTGCGTTGGGAACAAACCCGCCCAGAATGCCGAGAGCGGCGCGCAGAAACAGGAATTGCCATATATTTTGCGCCAGGCCCATAAGTATCATAACGATGCACATACCCAGCGCAGAGCGTAGCAGCATCAGCTTACGGCCCTTGCGGTCGGCGAGGCGTCCCCAAAAGGGAGAGGCGATGGCGGAGAAGAGAAAGGTAATGCTGAAAACCACGCCGGACCACATATTCAACGCTTCGTGACCGGTGACGCCAAGCTGTTCAACGTAGAGCGGAAGAAACGGCATGACCAGGCTGAATGCGGCTCCAGTGAAAAAACAGCCTAACCAGGCAACATAAAGATTACGCTTCCAATCAATAGGCTCCGCTTCAGGTGTCATAAGTTTCCGTTAACGTATTGGTGTTTTTTATGGGTGAGGGCAGGCAAAAAGGTAAATATCAGTTATTACATAACAGGCTATCTATCAAGTATGAGCCGCTTAAATGATATCGGCAAGATAATCATCATAAGCCGCTAAGAATACGGCTGTTTTTTCAAGAGAGCCGCCGTCATGCGGAAGACCATCCACGTCGGCGGCCGTGGATGGCCTCGTCATCAGGGTTAATAGAGCGATGCTTCGCCGTCCGGGCGGGTTTTAAAACGGCGATGCAGCCACATATACTGGTCGGGCGCCAACAGGATATTGCGCTCAACAATCTTATTCATCCAGGTAGCGGCGGCGGCTTCGCTGGCGAGAGGAATGCCGGCTTCAACCGGCTGAATCAGCAGCTCATAGCCTCTGCCTCGCGGCAGGCGGCGCGGCACAAAAGGCACAATGGCCGGCTTGGCCGCTTTGGCCAGCATATAGCTTCCCACCGTGGTGGCGGCTTTATCAACGGCAAACAGCGGTACGAATACGCTGCTGCGCGGGCCATAATCATGATCGGGTGCGTACCAGATAATTTCACCCTGTTTAAGCGCCCGGATCATGCCTTTTAGATCCTTACGGTCAAGCATCGATTTGTTGGAGCGCATTCTTCCCCAGGTCTGCAACCAGTCAAGCAATTTGTTATCGTTAGGACGATAGACGCCAATGCCGGCATTATGAATACCAAAGATGCGGGCGCCCAGTTCCAGCGTCAGAAAATGCAGACCAATCAGCAATATTCCCCGTTTTTCCTCACGTAACCGCCGGATATGCTCAAGGCCTTTTACCGTAAACCAGCGTTCTATGCGCCAGTCGGGCCAGAACCAGGCCATGCCGGTTTCAAGTATCCCCATCCCAACGGCTTCAAAGTTTTTTCTGACCAATTCCTTGCGTTCGGCCGGCGGCATATCCGGAAAACATAGCTCAAGATTCCGGGTGGTGATTTCAACACGGCGCGGCAGCAGGCGTATCGACAGATGACCGAGACCGGTGCCGATACGATAAAGCAGGGGGTAAGGCAGAAATACCACCAGATAAAGTATGCCGACGCCCAGCCAGGTTAACCAATAACGCGGGTGCAATAATGAACGATTAAAAACAGGGATTTGTGTCATGGTCTCAGTATCAAATTCTGGTGCGTCCAGGCACTCAACTTGCAAAAGAATAAATGGAATTTCCACTCGATAGGATAGAGTATTGCGGCACTTTCATGGGAAAACAAATTTGTGAAGCGCTATAGCCTGATTTTTATACAAAAAACAAGTGAATACATAATGATAACATCAACAACAGGCGGTTGGTAATCGTTGAAGGCATCAAGATGGATAGGCCCGGTTATCCGCTGATACCGGGCCCGTATCTGTTCCGGGGCTTGGCTGTTAAATTCACTGCTTAAATACGCCCCGGGCGTAACGCGGCTCGCTGCGCCAGTACTGGGGCGGCGCTGTTACCTGAGCACCCAGTCTGGCCGCCGCGTGCCACGGCCAGCGAGGATTGAAGAGAATGGCGCGGGCCAGGGCGACGGCGTCTGCTTCGCCGGTAGCCACGATAGCTTCAGCCTGTTCGGGTTCGGTAATCAACCCGACGGCGATGGTGGCAATGCCGACCTCCTGTTTGATCCGCTGGGCATAGGGTACCTGATAGTTTGGTCCCGGATGGATTTGCTGCTCTGCAGACAGGCCGCCGCTGGAGACATGAATAAAATCGCAGCCTGATTCATGCAAAGCCTTGCCGAGTTGAACGGATTGTTCCATATCCCAGCCGCCGGCAACGCCATCCGTGGCCGAGATGCGCACGCCGACGGCTTTATGCGCCGGGAATACCCGCCGAACCGCGTTATAAACCGCTAGAACCAGGCGCATGCGGTTCTGCAATGAGCCGCCGTATTCATCCGTGCGGTAGTTCGCCAGGGGGGACAGGAACTGGTGCAGTAAATAGCCATGCGCGGCATGGATCTCTATCAAATCAAAACCAAGGCGGTCCGCCCGCTTGGCGGAATCGACGAAGAATGCGATCAACTGGTTGATTTGCCGGGTGGTCATCGCCAGCGGGGCCGGGTCTTTTTCATCGTAGGGAACCCCCGACGGCGCGACAGTCTCCCATCCTCCCTGTTCGGGGCTCAGAAAGGGGCGCCCGCTCCACGGCACGCCGCTTGACGCTTTGCGGCCGGCATGGGCCAGCTGGATCCCCAGGGGAATGGCCGAGTATTTTTTTACCGCCTGAATGACGGAGCCAAGCGCCTCTTCGGTGTCCTGATCCCATAAGCCCAGGTCGTGGGGTGAAATCCGGCCTTCCGGCGCCACGGCGGTGGCCTCCAGAATTAACAGCCCGGCGCCGGAATGGGAAAGAGTGCCCAAATGCATGGTATGCCAGGCGGTCGCTTTGCCATCCTCCGCCGAGTATTGGCACATGGGGGCGATGATGATGCGGTTAGGGAGTGTGAGTTTACCAAGCGACACGGGAGAGAATAGTTGACTCATACGTCGGCCTTAAATGGTGATTTTCGCTGGGATCGTGAAAGTGACGATTCAGGTTAATATAGAGCAATAATCTTTTTACTATAAGCATTCATATCCCGCCATCAATTTCACCTCCTGACAGCGATTGCGCTATCAGGTATCATGCCTGGCCGTTGCGCCGGTCTGGATAAACCGGCGCTGAGCGATAACGATTAACCTCAATGAAGACAGGAAAGTACACCATGCCAGTGTTACATAACCGGGTTTCCAATGAGGAGCTGAAAGCGCGCATGCTGGCTGAAACCGAGCCGCGTACTACAGTCTCCTTCTATAAATATTTCACGCTTGACGATCCCAAGGCGTTTCGCGATCGTCTGTATGCCCAGTTTGCGCAACTCAAGGTATTTGGCCGCATCTATATCGCGGCGGAAGGTATCAATGCGCAGATCAGCGTGCCGAACAACCGGTTCGCCGCCTTTAAAAGCGTATTGTTCGCCGCCCATCCCGCGCTTGATCAGGTTCGGCTGAATATTGCGCTGGACGATGACGGCAAATCATTCTGGGTTCTGCGCATGAAAGTTCGTGACCGCATCGTGGCCGACGGCATTGATGACCCAACCTTTAATCCGGCGCACGTCGGGCAGTATCTGCAGGCCGAACAGGTCAACGCCATGGCGGACGACCCCGATACGCTATTTGTCGATATGCGCAATCATTATGAATACGAAGTCGGACACTTTGAAAATGCGCTGGAAATCCCCTCGGATACCTTCCGCGAACAGCTTCCGATGGCGGTGGAGATGCTCAATCATCAGCGGGATAAAAATATCGTCATGTACTGTACCGGGGGGATCCGCTGTGAGAAAGCGAGCGCTTATATGCTCCATCACGGTTTTAAACATGTTTATCATGTTGAAGGCGGCATTATCGAGTATGCCCGTCAGGCAAAAGCGCAGGGGCTGCCGCTGAAGTTTATCGGCAAAAACTTTGTTTTTGATGAACGGATGGGCGAACGCATTTCCGATGAGGTGATCGCCCATTGTCATCAGTGCGGCGCCGCGTGCGACAGCCATACCAACTGCCGTAATGAAGGCTGCCATCTGTTGTTTATCCAGTGCCCGGCGTGTGCGGAGAAATATGACGGCTGCTGTAGCGCGGTCTGCCAGCAGGAGCGGCAGCTGCCGCTGGAAGAGCAACGCGCCCGCCGCAGCGGCCGTGAAAACGGCATGAAGATTTTTAATAAATCGAAAGGATTATTGCAATCAGCGTTAGGCATCCCTTCGCCGCCCGCGGAGGGTAAGGCAAAGGAATGATAGTAAAAAGCCCTCTCATATGCTGAAAGGGCTTAACCGGACGTGGCGATGTGCGCTTATTTCTGACGCACGCCTTCGACGGAAATGATCAACTCAACCTCTTGAGACGCGGGTCCCAGGTCGGTGGTGATATTAAAGTCTTTCAACTTGATGGTCGCTTCCGCTTCAAAGCCGGCGCGATAGTTGCCCCAGGGGTCGCTACCCTGGCCGATCAGCTTCGCGTCCAGCTTAACCGGTTTGGTTACGCCGTTTAAGGTCAGGTCGCCGGTGATATCGTACTCGTCGCCGTCTTTTTTCACTTCCGTAGAGGTGAAAGTGGCTTGCGGGAACTTGGACACGTTCAGGAAGTCGGCGCTGCGGATATGCTTGTCGCGTTCGGCGTGGTTGGTATCGACGCTGTTGGTGTTGATGGTGACATTCACCTTATCAGCCGCGGGGTTCTTTTCATCAAAAGTAAAACTTCCGTCAAAATCGTTAAAGCCGCCATAAATCCAGCTATAGCCCAGATGGTTGATGCGGAATTGAATAAACGCGTGCTGACCTTCCTTATCGAACTTGTAATCGGCGGCCAGGGCCGACCCGGCGGAGGCCAGCAGTGAAAAGGCGGTCAGGCCCAGTAGTGTTTTCTTCAGCATTGGTATTTCTCCATAAATCCAGAAAGTTAAGGGATGTTGCGACCCAACATCCGTTTCAACGTCGAATCACCATCAATAAAGTGGTGCTTTAATGCGGCTAAACCGTGCAGTACTGACAGAGCTACCACCACCCAGGCAAGATAAAGATGCACGGTGCCGGCAATATCGGCCTGATCCGTCAGGCCGCTTACTGTAGCCGGAATAGAAAACCAGCCAAAAACGGAAATCGGTTGTCCCTCTGCCGTGGATATCAGATAACCGCTGATAAGTATCGCAAACAGCACGACGTAGAGAGTAATGTGCGCCAGCGTGGCGCTGATGCGGGTAAAGGTTGAATAACTGCTTAACGGCCGCGGCGGGGGAGAAATAAAACGCCAGACAACCCGGAAGATCATAACGGCAAAAAGCAGCATCCCGATGCTTTTATGGATTTCGGGCGCGCGGTGATACCACACATCATAATATCCCAACGTTACCATCCATAGCCCTAGCGCAAACATGCCATAAATGGTCAGCGCGGATGCCCAATGGAGAAGAATGCTGATATGACCGTAACGCGACGCGGTATTACGCCAAAGCATGTTGATGACTCCTTATCAGGTAACGTGAATACTCGGGCAAAATTAAACAGGTAGAAACACAAAATCAATATAAAGTTGCCAATCATAACAATAGCGCAACCTTGAACAGTTTTTTTGAATTTAAATTCATATCTTATTCAATCTAATTATTGTAATTAAGAAAGAAAATAAAACCCGCAAGGCCTGATGATAGCGGCGGACGGAAATATCAATGTTCGCCATGTATTTTATTCGCTGAATAATTATGTAATGGGTAACTATCGGCGGCGAGCATGAATGGCCAAGGGCGAAGAAAGGGAAAAAGGGCGCTTGGCGCTTGAAATAACAGCACCGTCGCAAAGACGGTGTTGTTATGGGCGGTTGTGAAGCAATAAAATCGGTAAATCTGGTTTAAAATAAAAATATTAACAGCAATATCAATGGCTAATGCTTGCGATAATCCAGCGCCTGACAGTCTGTTGATTCAATCTTGGCAATGCCGGCTTCAAGTATGTATATAAGCTGTCTGGCTACATCCGTCGTTAACCATAGCGTCCGGTCAACTTGCGCTTCATCTGGAGCCTGATCCGAGGTGGATAAATAGTGTAAACGGATCATCATGGCGTCATAACTGTCAACGGTACTGATGTCCCAACCTACAAGAGGATGTGTCTGAATAACTTCATTTTTTCTATCCATAAATACCCCTTATTGACTAGTTACCAACATGAGTGACTAACGAGGTTTAAGGCGGCTCCTTATTTAGAAGAGCATTATCAGTATATCGCCGCTTATTTGATTTATGGGAAATATTTTCAAAAAAACTGCAAAAAAAACGTTGGACGGTAATTAAACAGTCTGGAACGAGCATTTATTTGTCCCAGACTGGGGCGATGAACAGGGAGAAATAACAGCGCTATTCGCTATTTAAACCGGCATTTTTCTCCAGCGTGGCGGCGAAGTGGGCAAGATGTTTTTTCATCAAGGGATCCCGATTCTCATTTTGCGATTCCAGCTTCAAATTGTGGATCAGCAACTGGTTTGCTTTTTCATCAAGACAGAAGACCAGAGATGAAAATGCAAGCTCCAATGCGTCAATTTTCCGCTGCTGTGCCCCGATCAACTCCAGCAGCTCACCGAATGTCATTGCTTCTTCTGGTTTTTCTACTGCCATAATAGCTATCCTCAGTCTTAACTAACACGGTGGTGAAATGCCCGGTACCAATGGTTGTTACCGCGTTTAACCAAATCTTTCAATAGACTACACAACATGCCAGAACGCGACGCATAAAGCGAGAGCCAGCTTTGCGGAAATATTTATGCTTCAGGTATAAACCAGTCGTCCGCGCTTTCCCAGGTTTCCTGCAGAATTTCGGATATACGCTCTTTGTCATCTTTGCCGGCGCCCAGCACGGTAAGACTATTACCCGCCGCGTAACGAACCTGAACCGGGATATCGGGGTACTGCCGATGAATACGCCGTCCCAGCTCATTGGTCAACGCCTCAATGGCGCCTGCCGGCAAAGGGGATGACTTTGCTATGGTAATTTCTACACGCATAATTGCCTCCGGTATTTAACTGTTTATTTATACAGTTATAAAGGGAGAAGAACAAGCGGTGAAGAAACATTCGTAGCCGACTGCATCACGTTATAACCTAAGCGTTGCGAACGGACCAGCCAAGGCGTTGTCCGGCGAGAAAGGGAATCAATGATTCATTCCCCAGTGAAATTTCCTCCGGGAAGGTCACCGGACTGCGGTTGAGTTCAATCCAGTCCTCATTCACGGGCAAACCATAAAAATGCGGGCCGTTCAATGAACAGAATGCCGCCAGTTTGTCCAACGCATTTATTTCATCAAATACGGTCGCGTAGGCGCTTAATGCCGCCTGGGCATTAAACACCCCGGCGCAGCCGCAGGCGGATTCTTTACGGTGTCTGGCATGGGGGGCGGAGTCGGTGCCGAGAAAAAGCCGGTTACAGCCGCTGGCGACGGCATCGCGCAGCGCCTGCTGGTGAGTATTCCTTTTGAGAATGGGCAGGCAGAACAGATGTGGGCGAATCCCGCCGACCAGCATATGGTTGCGGTTGAACATTAAATGCTGGGGGGTAATGGTGGCGGCAAGGTACTCATTACCGGAGACGACATACTGCGCGGCTTCTTTGGTGGTAATGTGCTCGAAGACCACTTTCAACTCGGGAAACCGCTGACGCAGCGGCTCCATCACGGACTCGATAAACCGCGCCTCCCGATCAAAAATATCTATCGCGGGATCGGTCACTTCGCCATGAACCAACAGCGGCATGCCGATTTTTTGCATCTTTTCCAGTATCGGGTGGATAGTGGCGATGTCGGTTACGCCGTGACTGGAGTTGGTGGTGGCATTGGCCGGATATAATTTTGCCGCGCTGAAAACGCCTTGCTCAAAGCCGCTGGCGATCTCTGCGGCGTCCAGCGAGTCGGTCAGGTAGCAGGTCATCAACGGCTGGAAATTATCCCCCTCGGGGATTGCCGCCAGAATACGCTGCCGATAGGCGATGGCGCTTGCCACGCTGGTGATTGGCGGCGTCAGATTGGGCATCACGATAGCTCGGCCGAAAAAACGGCTGGTGTACGGAAGAACGGTTTCCAGCATCCGATCGTCACGTAAATGAAGGTGCCAGTCGTCAGGGCGGGGGATTTTCAGCGTGTCGGACAGTGCGGTCATGAAATGTGGCTCCGGCGGTCAGTGGGTTTCGGGACTGATACGGCGGGGAATAAGAATAAGGGCAAAGCTTCTCGAATGCATCCGTTTGTTGATGAATGCTTGAAATTAACCACGTATTGGCATTTCATATCTTATCTTTTGTAAATTAAATAAGGACTACCATGGAAATCCGCATCGTTGCCAGTTTACAGGCTAAAGCCGAGTTTATTGAAGAGGTTGGCGCCGCAGTGAAGCAAGTTGTGGCGCACAGCCGTCAGGAGCCGGGTAACTTGCAATACGATCTGCACGAAGAGATCGGCAAGCCGGGGGCCTTTGTCTTTTATGAGCGCTGGAAAAGTCAGGAACTGCTGGACGAACATGAACAGAGCGAGCACTTTCAGCGTCTGGTGTCCCAGCTTGCAGGGAAAACCACCGCGATGGAGATAAAGCTGCTGCAATATCTGGACTGATAACACGAGATCAAGGTTCAGCGCGTTGTCAGCACGCGCCAAATAAAACACCCGCCGATTGGCGGGTGTTTGCGCTATTGGCAACGCGGCGGATTATTCGCTTACTGCCGGTGGTTTGGTCGCCGGGGCCGTAGCCTGGTTAGCGGCCGCGTGGCCGCCGGCGGCGCCTTTGCCGGCAAACTGATACTCAGGACGCTTCCAGTCGCTTTGACGCGCCGGTTCCGGCTGATATTCCGGGGCCGGGGCTTTCGTCATCGGCGCCGTCGCGTGCAGCTTATAGCGAGGCTCTGCGGAAGCGCCGGCGTCGGCCGGAGTCGGCTGAGCGGCCGCCTCGGCGGGCGACTCGTCCGCGGGGCTTGCCGCCGCCGTATCGCGCGCCGGGGAACTTACCTCAGCTTCAGCCGCCGGCGTTTTTTCCTCATCGACCACCTGCGGCAGAGAAGCCGCTGCATCCGTCGGCGTCTCCGCAGAGGGCTCTACGGCTGCGTCCGTCTGCGTCTCCGCGGGGCGTTCTACCGCAGCATCCGCCGGGGTCTCTGGGGCTGTTTCGACAGCCGCATCGGCCGCGCTAGCGTCAATCGGCGCCGCTTCGGCAGAAATTTCCTCTGCCGCGTCGGTTGCCGCAACGGTGGCGTCATCTACCGCCGCATTACTAACCGCGGGTTCAACAGCCACGGGTTCAACGACCGGCGTGTCCGTTTGCTCCGCGGCTGATGGCTCTTCCGCGGCCTGAGGCGCGGGCTCCTGCGCTGCTGGCAGCACAACTTCTTCCGCCTGTTCCGCTTTGGCCGCAGCGGTAATCGCCTCATCCTCTGCGCTCGCTTCGTTAGCCGGCTCCGCTTCAACCGTCGGCGCTTGCTGCGCTACGGTCTCGATAACCGGGACGGCGGCGTCCACTACTGCCGGCAGCAGAGGCGTGGTCGCAGAAAGGATATTCTCTTCCGCGGCTTGCTCTTCGGGCTGTTCCAACTGCGGAGATTGCGCGACAGGATAGCTAATCCATACTTTACCCGACGCTATTTCCGGCGAAGCGGAGGCGTATTCCAATGATATCGGCGACTGCAATGGATAACGCTCATCACGGTAACGGCGACGGCGCTGACCGCTGACGCGCAGATGACGCGGCGAACGGCGCGAGCGGCGCGGCATTCCACCGTTTTCGGCGTTGGCGCCGCGGTTGGCGTCAAAGGTCGACGTATTTTCCGCATCGTCATTGTCAGCGATAATCTGTTCATCGGCGGGATTGGACTGCGTCGGCGCCGTTTCAACCGGTAGTGCCGGCGTTACCGTTTCAACCGCGTCATCGCTTGCGGATTGCACGCGAACCTTCTGCGTCAGTTGGCGACGCTGACGGCGCGGCATAACCTGCGCGGGCTTATCCTGCTCGGCGATGCTCTCTTCCGGTGCGTCGGCCGCGGCCTCGATAACCGCGTTTTGCGCTTTCACTTCCTGCTGCTGGCGTTTTTCATCCGGACGACGACGCTGACGCTCCGCGCGCGGTTCGCGACGCGGCTGTTCGTCGATGGCGACTTTTTCAGTTACCTCTACCGCCGGTGTTTCAGCAACGGCTTCGGTATGCTGCTGGCGTTTATTGCGGCGTTGATCTTCGCGTGGTTCACGATTGTCCCGTGACCCGCGATCGCGGCGGTTATTGCCTTGACGGCGCGAATGACGACGTTCCTGACGCGGCGCATCACCGGCGTTCGCCGACTCGCTTTTCTTCTCATCCGCTTTATCCACGGTTTCCGCAGCCGGTTCGGCGGCGAAAATGCCTTTCAGGGCGCCGAGGAAACGGCTGACAATGCCGGGCTGGGCAGGGGTCGCCTGAGCCGGAGGAGCGGCTTTTTCCACCGCCGGCGCTCTTTCTTCCGCCGGCATGTCAGGCATGGTGAAGGTGGCCAACGCCGGCTGTTCAGGCAGTTTACGTTCGGCCGTCTGCTCTTCCTGCAATTGCTGCGCTTCGGTTTCCAGCAGCTGCGGCAGCAGATAGCTGAGCGTGGGCCTCTCTTCGCCTTTGCGCACGCGCACCACGGAATAGTGCGGAGTTTGCATACCGTCATGGGGAACGATGATGGCGCGAACGCCGCCCTGACGGGTTTCGATGGCGTTGACGGCATCACGCTTCTCGTTCAGCAGGTAAGAGGCAATCTGTACCGGAACGATGGCGTGAACTTCTTTGGTGTTTTCCTTCAGCGCTTCTTCTTCAATCAGGCGCAGAATCGACAGCGAAAGCGATTCGTTATCGCGCACGGTGCCGGTGCCGCCGCAGCGCGGGCAGACGTGATGGCTTGATTCGCCCAGCGACGGGCTGAGGCGCTGGCGGGACATCTCCAGCAGGCCGAAACGTGAAATCCGGCCGATTTGAATCCGGGCGCGATCCTGGCGTACGGAATCCCGCAGGCGGTTTTCCACTTCGCGCTGGTGGCGCACCGGCGTCATATCGATAAAGTCGATAACGATCAGGCCGCCCAGGTCGCGCAGCCGCAGCTGGCGGGCGATTTCATCCGCCGCTTCCAGGTTGGTATTGAACGCCGTTTCTTCAATATCGCCGCCGCGCGTCGCGCGCGCCGAGTTGATATCGATCGCCGTCAGGGCTTCCGTGGTATCGATAACGATAGAGCCGCCCGAAGGCAGGCGCACTTCACGCTGGAAGGCGGATTCAATCTGGGACTCAATCTGATAGTGGCTGAACAACGGGATTTCACCGCTGTAAAGTTTGATTTTACTGCTGAAATCGGGGCGGCCCAGAGCGGCGATATGCTCTTTGGCGCGTTCGAGGATTTTGGGGTTGTCGATCAGAATTTCGCCGATATCCGGGCGCAGGTAGTCGCGGAAAGCGCGCACGATCACATTGCTTTCCTGGTGAATCAGGAACGGAGCCGGACGGCCTTCCGCCGCTTTCTTGATGGCTTCCCAGTGTTTCAGACGGAAAGCCAGATCCCATTGCAGCGCCTCGGCGGATTTACCCACGCCGGCGGTACGCACAATCAGCCCCATGCCGTCGGGCAGCTGTAAAGAGCCTAGCGCCTCTTTCAGTTCGGTTCGATCGTCCCCTTCGATGCGGCGTGAAATACCGCCGGCGCGGGGGTTGTTCGGCATAAGGACCAGATAGCTGCCGGCCAGACTGATAAATGTCGTCAGCGCCGCGCCTTTGTTGCCTCGCTCTTCTTTATCTACCTGAACAATAACTTCCTGGCCTTCGCGCAATACATCTTTGATGTTGGGACGACCGTGAGAGGAATAGTTGCTGGGAAAATATTCGCGAGCGATCTCTTTGAGAGGGAGAAAACCGTGTCTTTCGGCGCCATAATCAACAAAAGCGGCTTCAAGACTGGGTTCAATACGGGTGATTTTACCTTTGTAGATATTCGCTTTCTTCTGTTCATGACCGGGACTTTCGATGTCCAGATCGTACAGTCGTTGACCATCAACCAAGGCAACACGCAACTCTTCCTGTTGAGTCGCGTTAATCAACATTCTCTTCATCTTTAACTTACTCGTTATTTTTACTTACATTATTGATAGAGCTGCGGACAAAAGAACCGCATGACCGGAGTGAACCGATGGCCTCGTGGCTTATCGCAGGGACGTCAACCTCCCGGTTGTCGCCTGCATGGAGGCGCATTTTTCGGTAGCCTGTATTTCCTGATGGAAAACAGCGCGTTTACTGAGGGAACAGCTTCTGAAGAATGTCGCCAGATCTGATTCCATTTGCCGGCCAAGCTGCAATCCGCAGCCCGCTAACTGCTTGATATCACATTACGTCTTACGCCATTGCTGCGTGTCTGCGTCATCAGGCAAACTTAATAATTCCGCAATTTTCCTCGTTTAACTGTAAATCAGCACGGAAAACGCGAAAAGCATTATTCCATTGCTGACACCGTTATAGCAAGGTGACTTTGCCCGCCAGTATAAAGATAGTGCGCGAACCGGCGGCGGCTGAGACTGATTTCAGCCGAACCTGTGGGTGCAACGCTATCTTCATCGGTCAGACTGACAGTTAAGCACAGAAAAAGAAGTGGCGCTATCCAAGCGCTCTATTTAGAATCGCGCATCATGAAAACAGAGAATCCCACAGTACAATTCGTGACGATATCCGCCGATGAGGCCGGACAACGCATCGATAACTTTCTGCATACCCGCTTAAAAGGTGTGCCTAAAAGCATGGTTTATCGCATCCTGCGCAAAGGCGAGGTGCGGGTAAATAAAAAACGGGTCAAGCCGGAATATAAATTACTGGGCGGGGATGAAATCCGCATTCCCCCGGTCAGACAGGCCGAGCGCGACGACGCGCCCGTGTCGGCCAGCCTGGGGAAGGTCGCCGCCCTGACCGATTGTATCCTCTATGAGGATGACCACCTGCTGGTGCTCAACAAGCCTTCCGGCACTGCGGTTCACGGCGGCAGCGGGCTGAGTTTCGGCGTGATTGAAGGGCTGCGCGCCCTGCGCCCGGAAGCGCGTTTTCTTGAGCTGGTTCACCGCCTCGATCGCGATACGTCCGGGGTGCTGCTGGTGGCCAAAAAGCGTTCTGCGCTGCGTTCGCTGCATGAACAATTGCGCCTTAAAGGGATGCAGAAAGACTACCTGGCGCTGGTGCGCGGAGAGTGGCAGTCCCACTGCAAGGTGGTGCAGGCGCCGCTGCTTAAGAATATTCTGCAAAGCGGCGAGCGTATCGTGCGGGTCAATAGCGAAGGCAAGCCTTCCGAGACGCGCTTTAAGGTAGAAGAGCGTTTTGAGGTGGCGACATTGGTCCGCGCCAGTCCGGTCACCGGAAGAACCCATCAGATCCGGGTGCATACCCTGCATGCGGGCCATCCGATCGCCTTTGACGACCGCTACGGCGATCGCGACTTTGACCGTCAACTGGCGGGAACGGGGCTGAAACGCCTGTTTTTGCACGCCCTGGCGTTACGTTTCGCCCATCCCAATACGGGGGAAACGCTGCGTATCGAGGCGCCGCTGGATAATCAACTGCGTCATTGCCTGCAAATACTGCGCAAGTCAAAGGCATAGCGGCGCGATCCTTTCCGGGATAGCGGCTGTCGCGCTATCCCGTCCGGGGTTATATCGTCAGCGGATTAACCCCTTCAACCCGCAGCATTTGCGTCAGCGCGATTAAAGGAAGGCCGACCAGCGTATTGGGATCGCGCCCCGATAACTTATCGAACAGCGTAATACCCAGTCCCTCGCTCTTAAAACTGCCGGCGCAGTTCCAGGGCCGCTCTTTTTCCAGATAGCCCTCTATTTCCTCCGGCGTCAGAGCACGAAAATGGACCTCAAAGGGTTCGACCTCCTGCTGTATCCGCTGGCTCGCGCTGTTGAACAGCGCCAAACCGGTATAAAAGGTGATGCGCCGCCCGCTGGCCTGCCGTAGTTGCCGCACGGCGTTGGCCTTGTTATGCGGTTTCCCGGTAATCACGTTATTTAAGACGCAAATCTGATCGGCGCCTATAATCAGGTGATTGGGGTAGTGCGCCGCCAGCGCGCGCGCCTTGCTGGCGGCCAGCCGGGCGACCAAGGTTACGGCGTCTTCGGCGGGGTACGGGGTTTCGTCCACCTCCGGGGCCGCGCAGGTAAAAGGTATATTGAGTTTTTCCAGCAGCGACTTGCGGTAGGCCGAGGTTGACGCGAGAACGATCTGATACATAATTTTTTTATAAACCGTAGCGTAATGATGAAAGGCATTTTAAACTGTGCGCCGCTCCGGAAGCGAATATTGGTGTAAAGGTGGTGCTTCACTGCCTTTTTCTTTGACTCTATGTCGTTACGACGTTAATATGCGCGCCCTATGCAAAAGGTAAAATTACCCCTAACCCTTGATGCGGTTCGCACTGCTCAAAAGCGTTTAGATTATGTCGGTATCTATACGCCCGAACAGGTGATGCGTGTTGCCGAGTCAGTGGTGAGTGTGGACGGTGATGTTCAGGCGTCTTTGTCTTTCAATATCGACAATCAACGCCTGGCGGTGATTGACGGTAGTGCGGATGTTAATGTCACATTAATGTGTCAGCGCTGCGGAAAGCCATTTGAGCATCAGGTCCATGCGACGTTTTGTTTTAGCCCGGTCATCAATGATGAACAGGCCGAAGCTTTACCGGAAGCGTACGAGCCGATCGAAGTTGATGAGTTTGGCGAAGTCGATCTGCTGGCAATGATTGAAGATGAAATCATCCTGACCTTGCCTATCGCTCCGGTACATGATTTTGAACACTGTGAAGTGTCCGAAGCGGACATGGTGTTCGGTGAACTGCCTGCAGAGGCGGAAAAGCCGAATCCGTTTTCCGTATTAGCCAGTTTAAAGCGTAAGTAATTTAAGGAGTAAGGTCCATGGCCGTACAACAAAACAAACCTAGCCGTTCCAAACGTGGTATGCGTCGTGCTCACGATGCGCTGACCACTTCTTCCGTATCCGTAGATAAAGTTTCCGGCGAAACTCACCTGCGTCACCACATCACTGCGGACGGTTACTACCGCGGTCGCAAGGTCATTGCCAAGTAATTCTTGCGAATTATCAGCAAGGCAATACCTTGACACGCCTAACTCTGGCGTTAGATGCGATGGGCGGGGATTTCGGTCCCTGCGTAACAGTGCCTGCTGCATTGCAGGCACTGGCTTCTAATCCAAATCTCAAGCTGATACTCGTTGGCGATCCTGCTGCGATTACTCCATTGCTTGCCAAAGTCGATTCAGATCTGCTCTCCCGGTTAGAAATTCTTCCGGCCGAATCGGTTATTGCCAGTGATGCAAGGCCGTCGCAGGCCATCCGCGCCAGCCGCGGAACGTCGATGCGCATCGCGCTTGAACTGATTAAAGACGGAAAAGCGCAGGCTTGCGTCAGCGCGGGCAATACCGGCGCGTTGATGGGGCTGGCGAAGCTGCTTATCAAACCGCTCGACGGCATTGAACGGCCGGCACTGGTTTCCGTGTTGCCTCATCAGCAGCACGGGAAAACCGTGGTGCTGGATTTAGGCGCCAACGTCGCATGCGACAGCACCATGCTGGTCCAATTCGCGGTTATGGGATCGGTAATGGCGGAGGAAGTGCTCGGATTGCAAAACCCGCGGGTGGCGTTGCTGAACATCGGCGAAGAAGAGAGCAAAGGTTTGGATAACATCCGCGATGCGGCGGCCAAATTAAGGAATACGCCGGCGATTAACTATATTGGCTACCTTGAAGGTAACGAATTGTTGACCGGGAAGACGGATGTCATGGTCTGTGACGGTTTTGTGGGCAATGTCACGTTAAAAACCATGGAGGGTGTGGTCAGAATGTTTTTGTCGCTACTGAAACCTTCCTCTTCCGGCGCCGAGCGCGGGAAAAAGCAGTCCTGGTGGTTACGATGGCTGGGACGTTTGTTACAAAAACGTCTGGCCAGACGTTTCGGTCATTTGAATCCTGACCAATATAATGGTGCTTGTCTGTTAGGATTACGGGGAACCGTAATTAAAAGTCACGGGGCCGCAAACCAACGGGCGTTTGCGGTTGCCATCGCACAGGCGGCGCAGGCGGTACAACGGCAACTTCCCGAGCAAATTGCCGTCCGCTTGAAGGCTGTATTACCTAAGAGTGATTAAGCGTACATGTATACAAAAATAATCGGAACGGGCAGCTATCTGCCTGAGCAAATCAGGACCAACGCTGATTTAGAGAAGATGGTGGATACGTCCGACGAGTGGATCGTCACGCGGACCGGGATCCGTGAGCGGCGCATCGCCGCGCCGGATGAAAATGTGGCGACGATGGGTTACCATGCCGCGCAAAAAGCGCTGGAAATGGCGGAGATTGATAAAGAGCAGGTCGGTTTGCTGATCGTGGCCACCACATCCGCAACGCACGCTTTCCCCAGCGCGGCCTGCGAGGTTCAGCGGCTGCTCGGGATTAAAGATACCATCGCCTTTGATCTGGCCGCGGCCTGCGCGGGCTTTACCTACGCGCTCAGCGTTGCCGATCAATACATCAAAAATGGCGCGGTGGATTATGCTTTGGTTATCGGTTCTGATACCTTGTCGCGCACGCTGGATCCGGAAGATCGCGGTACGCTGATTCTGTTCGGCGACGGCGCGGGCGCCGTTTTATTGACCGCGTCCGAGCAGCCCGGCATTCTGTCCACCCATCTGCATGCGGATGGGCGCTACGGCGAGCTGTTGACGCTGCCGCACCTGGATCGCGACCATCCGGAAAATCCGGCCTATCTGACGATGGCCGGCAATGAAGTGTTTAAAGTCGCGGTGACCGAGCTGGCGCATATCGTTGAAGAAACGCTGCGCGCGTCCCAACTGGAGAAAAGCCAGCTGGATTGGCTGGTGCCTCATCAGGCAAATTTGCGCATTATCAGCGCCACGGCAAAAAAATTAGGCATGGGAATGGACAAGGTTGTGGTGACGCTGGATCGTCATGGCAATACGTCGGCGGCTTCCGTTCCCGCCGCGCTGGATGAAGCGGTGCGCGACGGTCGGATTAAACCGGGGCAACTGGTTCTGCTGGAAGCCTTCGGCGGCGGTTTTACCTGGGGCTCCGCGCTGGTTCGTTTTTGATTAAACAGGATTTTTAAAATGACGCAATTTGCAATGGTATTCCCGGGTCAGGGATCGCAAACCGTTGGCATGCTGGCCGAACTGGCGGCGGAATACCCGGTGGTCACCGAGACGTTTGCCCAGGCCTCCGCCGTTTTAGGCTATGATCTGTGGCAGCTTACCCAGCAGGGGCCGGTTGAAGAATTGAATAAAACCTGGCAGACCCAGCCCGCGCTGCTGACGGCTTCCGTCGCCATCTGGCGCGTCTGGCAACAGCAGGGCGGGAAAACGCCCGCGCTGATGGCCGGCCATAGTCTGGGTGAGTACTCCGCGCTGGTTTGCGCCGGCGTGCTGGATTTCCAGCAGGCGGTTCGCCTGGTTGAATTGCGCGGCAAATTGATGCAGGAAGCGGTGCCGGAAGGCGCCGGGGCGATGTACGCGATCATCGGCCTGGATAATGACGCCATCGTCAAAGCCTGTGACGAATCCGCACAGGGGCAGGTGGTGTCGCCGGTAAACTTTAATTCTCCGGGACAGGTGGTGATTGCCGGGAACAAAGAGGCGGTTGAACGCGCCGGCGCGGCCTGTAAGGCGGCGGGCGCCAAACGCGCGCTGCCTTTGCCGGTAAGCGTTCCTTCGCACTGCGCGTTGATGGAGCCGGCGGCGAAAAAGCTGGCGGTCGCGCTTGAGTCCGTTGATTTCAGTGAGCCGGGCATTCCCGTGGTCAATAACGTCGACGCGCGGATCGAAACCTCGCCGGAAGCGATCCGCAGCGCGCTGGTGCGGCAGCTTCATCGTCCGGTGCGCTGGACCGAGTGCGTCGAATTTATTGCCTCCCAGGGCGTTGAATCGCTATTGGAAATCGGGCCGGGTAAAGTCCTTACCGGTTTGACTAAACGAATCGTAGCTACCCTGACAGCGGCCGCGGTGAACGATCCTGCTTCTCTGTCGGCGGCGCTTGAAAAATAACCATGGAGAAGACAATGGGTTTTGAAGGAAAAATTGCGCTGGTAACGGGCGCAAGCCGTGGAATAGGACGAGCTATCGCTGAGACGTTAGTCGCTCGCGGGGCAAAAGTCATTGGTACCGCAACCAGCGATAAGGGCGCTGAGGCAATCAGCGCCTGGCTGGGCGAGAACGGTAAGGGGTATCGACTGAACGTCGCTGATGTGGCTTCAGTGGAAGAAACGCTGGCGCAGATTCGCGCCGAGTTCGGCGAAATCGATATTTTGATCAATAACGCCGGCATTACCCGCGATAATCTGCTGATGCGGATGAAAGAAGACGAATGGCAGGATATTCTGGATACCAATTTGACATCGGTATTCCGACTGTCTAAAGCTGTAATGCGCGCTATGATGAAAAAACGTTTTGGCCGTATCATTACCATCGGCTCGGTGGTCGGAACGATGGGTAATGCCGGGCAGGCAAACTACGCGGCGGCAAAGGCCGGTCTGATTGGTTTCAGCAAGTCTCTTGCGCGTGAAGTCGCCTCCCGTGGTATTACGGTTAACGTTGTCGCGCCAGGTTTTATCGAAACAGATATGACTCAGACGTTGACAGAAGAACAGCGAGCAGGCATTTTGAGCCAGGTTCCCGCTAACCGGCTTGGTGCCGCTAAAGAAATCGCCAGTGCTGTTGCATTTTTAGCCTCTGATGAGGCGGGTTACATTACCGGCGAAACATTGCATGTCAATGGCGGCATGTATATGATCTAAAAAGCACGACAATTATTTGCGTTATTTGCGGTAATAACCGCAAAATAGCACAAAATCGTGGTTCGACCAGCCGGGATTTTGTTGCATCTTTTTCAACATTTTATACACTACGAAAACCATCGCGAAAGCGAGTTTTGATAGGAAATTTAAGAGTATGAGCACTATCGAAGAACGCGTTAAGAAAATCATCGTTGAACAGCTTGGTGTTAAGCAGGAAGAAGTCGTAAACAATGCTTCTTTCGTTGATGACCTCGGCGCTGATTCTCTTGACACCGTTGAGCTGGTAATGGCGCTGGAAGAAGAATTTGATACAGAAATTCCAGACGAAGAAGCTGAAAAAATCACGACTGTTCAGGCAGCCATTGATTTCATTCAGGCTAACCAGCAGTAAGCGAACATATCTAGGCGGTCACTCGACCGCCTAAGTTTTTTGTCCCGCGGCGTCATATTTTCCCTCCCTGGAGGACAAGCGTGTCTAAGCGTCGAGTAGTTGTGACCGGACTGGGCATGTTATCTCCTGTCGGCAATACAGTTGAGTCCACCTGGAGTGCTCTTCTTGCCGGTCAGAGTGGCATCAGCCCGATCGACCATTTCGATACCAGTGCCTATGCAACCCGTTTTGCCGGGCTGGTAAAGGATTTTAACTGTGAGGAATTCATTTCGCGCAAAGAAGCGCGCAAGATGGATGCCTTTATCCAATACGGCATCGCCGCCGGCATTCAGGCCATGCGCGATTCCGGTCTTGAAGTAACGGAAGAGAACGCGCCGCGCATCGGTGCGGCGATCGGTTCCGGCATCGGCGGCCTGGGTCTTATTGAAGAGAACCACAGTTCGCTGGTGAAGGGCGGTCCGCGTAAAATCAGTCCGTTCTTCGTGCCTTCAACCATCGTCAACATGGTTGCCGGGCATCTCACCATCATGTACGGCCTGCGCGGTCCGAGCATTTCCATCGCCACCGCCTGTACCTCGGGCGTGCATAACATCGGCCATGCGGCGCGTATTATTGCCTATAATGACGCCGACGTCATGGTCGCCGGCGGCGCGGAAAAAGCCAGTACGCCGCTCGGCGTGGGTGGCTTCGGCGCGGCGCGCGCGCTGTCAACCCGTAACGATAACCCGCAGGCGGCAAGCCGTCCGTGGGATAAAGACCGCGACGGTTTCGTGCTGGGCGACGGCGCCGGTATGATGGTGCTGGAAGAGTACGAACACGCCAAAAAACGCGGCGCCAAGATTTATGCGGAAATCGTCGGCTTCGGCATGAGCAGCGACGCCTATCATATGACGTCGCCGCCGGCGGACGGCGCCGGGGCGGCGTTGGCGATGGAAAATACGCTGCGCGACGCGGGCGTCGCGGCGTCGCAAATCGGTTATATCAACGCGCACGGCACGTCCACTGCCGCGGGCGACCGGGCTGAGACGCAGGCGGTTAAATCCGTGTTCGGCGCCGATGCCGGCCGGGTATTGGTCAGCTCGACGAAATCGATGACCGGGCATTTACTGGGGGCGGCCGGGGCGATCGAGTCGATCTTCTGCATCCTGGCGCTGCGCGATCAGGCCATTCCCCCGACAATCAATCTGGATAACCCGGACGAAGGTTGCGATCTGGATTTCGTGCCCCATGAGGCGCGTCAGGTCAGCAATCTGGAGTACACGTTGTGTAACTCCTTCGGTTTCGGCGGCACCAACGGTTCGCTGTTATTCCGTAAGGTGTGATCGTCGACGTCTATGTAAAAAACCCGGTTCCCGGGTTTTTTTTTGTCCGCCATCCTTACCTGCGCAAAATCGGACTGGGTGACTTGTATGCCCCTCCCGTTTGCTGGCAAGCTGACGGCACTTAGCCGAAGGGAAGAAATAGATGCAGTGGATTAATGGTCGCATACAGGAACAGTTAGCGGTGTCGGATCGCGGCACCCAGTTTGGCGACGGGTGTTTTACCACCGCCAGAGTGCGCGATGGCGAGATCGTGTGGCTTGACAGGCATCTGGCTCGCTTACGGCAGGCGGCGGAACGTTTGATGCTGCCCGCCATTGACTGGCCGTCATTGCGGCAGGAGATGAACCTGGCGGCGCAAGGTCGCAGCGAAGGCATCGTTAAAGTTATGCTTACCCGGGGACCGGGCGGACGGGGATATGGCATTCAGGGCTGTGATAGCCCGACGCGGATCGTGATGCAGGCGGACTATCCCGCTCATTATGCCCATTGGCGCGAGCAGGGTATCAGCCTGCGCCTCAGTTCGGTTGCATTAGCCAGAAGTCGGTTGCTGGCGGGTATAAAGCATCTGAATCGCCTGGAACAGGTTCTGATTCGTATCGATCTAGAACAGCGCGCGGGCGATGAGGTCTTGGTGCTTGACACCGCCGGGACGCTAGTGGAATGCTGTGCGGCTAATTTGTTCTGGCGCAAGGGAAATCGCGTGTATACGCCGGATTTATCCTATGCCGGGGTTGATGGCGTAGCCAGGCAACACATCATTTCACTGCTGGCGGGTTCTGATTTTGAACTGCATATCGTTAGCGAGCCGCTGGACACGCTGGCGGATGCGGATGAGGTGATTATCTGTAACGCATTAATGCCGATTGTTCCCGTAAACCAGGCCGAGACCTGGTGTTATCGCTCCAGAGATCTGTATCGATTCCTGAGCCCTGACTGTTAGCCGTTGGTTGATTTATGAACAGAAAGAAAATTGCTATTCTGCTACCGGCGTTATTGTTGCTGGCCCTGTTGTTGCTGTGGCAGAAAGTACAGCAGTTTGCCGCTTCGCCGCTGGCCGTCGAACAGGAAACCATTTTTACCCTCCCGGCCGGCACCGGCCGTGACGGATTGGAAAAATTACTGCTGGACCAGCATGTGATCGCCGACGGAGCCCTGTTTCCCTGGCTGCTGCGCACTGAGCCGGAACTGGCGAACTTCAAGGCGGGAACCTACCGTTTTACGCCGGCGATGACGGTTCGCGAAATGCTGGCGCTGTTATCCAGCGGCAAAGAGGCGCAGTTCGCCATTCGTTTTGTTGAAGGCTCCCGCCTGAAGGAATGGCTCGAAACGCTGCGTCAGTCTCCCTATATTAAGCACACGCTGGCGGATAAAAGCGTGCGCGAGATTGCCGAACTGCTGGAGATAAAGGATAAACCCAATCCGGAAGGGTGGTTCTATCCCGATACCTATATGTACACCGCCGATACGGCCGACAGCGCCTTGCTGCAACGCGCCCATCAGCGCATGAAGAAAACGGTGGACGAGGTATGGAAAGGGCGTGAGGATGGGTTACCGTATAAAACGCCCGATGAGCTGTTAACCATGGCATCGGTCATCGAGAAAGAGACGGCGGTCAGCGCAGAACGCCCGCAGGTGGCGTCCGTTTTCGTCAACCGCCTGCGCGTCGGTATGCGTTTGCAAACCGATCCGACGGTTATTTACGGCATGGGTGACGCCTATACGGGCGTGATTACCCGCAAGGCGCTGGATACGCCGACGCCCTACAATACCTACGTGATTTCCGGTTTACCGCCGACGCCGATAGCCATGCCGGGAAAAGCGTCGCTGGACGCGGCCGCTCATCCGGCTAAAACGTCGTACCTTTACTTTGTGGCCGACGGTAAAGGCGGGCACAGCTTCACAACCAACCTTGCAGACCATAATCGTGCTGTAAGGCAATACCGCTCAGCGTTAAAGGAACGGGATGGACAACAGTAAATTTATCGTCTTGGAAGGTTTGGAAGGCGCAGGGAAAACCAGCGCGCGCAACGTGGTGGTCGAGACGCTGGGCGAGTACGGCGTTGATAAGGTGATTTTTACCCGTGAACCCGGCGGTACGCCGCTGGCGGAAAAGCTGCGTGAGCTGATCAAGCAGGGGACGGCCGACGAGAAGGTGACGGATAAAGCCGAAATTCTGATGCTGTATGCCGCCCGCGTCCAACTGGTGGAAAATGTGATCAAGCCGGCGCTGGCTCAGGGAAACTGGGTGATTGGCGACCGTCACGATCTCTCCTCCCAGGCCTATCAGGGGGGAGGGCGCGGCATCGACCCGCAGTTGCTGCTGTCGCTGCGCGACGCGGTGCTGGGGGATTTTCGCCCGGATCTGACGCTGTATCTCGACTTGCCGCCGGCGCTGGGGCTGCAACGCGCCCGCCAGCGCGGGGAACTGGACCGCATCGAGCAGGAGTCGTTCGCCTTTTTTGAACGAACCCGCGCCCGCTATCAGGCGTTGGCGGCGCAGGACCGCAGCATCATCACCATCGATGCGTCGCAGCCGATGGCAAACGTCCGCGCCGACATTCAGGCGGTATTACGCCAGTGGCTGCGAAATCAGGGATTGCACCCGCGGGAGCGCGCCTGATGGACTGGTATCCGTGGCTTAACGCGTCATACCGCCAGTTGATCGGCCAATACCAGGCGGGGCGAGGGCACCACGCCATCTTGCTGCATGCTTTATCCGGCATGGGGGAGGACTCGCTGGTTTATGCGCTGAGCCGCTGGCTGATGTGCCAGCGCCCGGACGGGATGAAAAGTTGCGGTAAGTGCCATTCCTGTCATCTGATGATCGCCGGGACGCACCCTGACTGGTATGTGTTGAGCCCGGAAAAAGGCAAACAGAGCCTGGGGATCGACCCGGTGCGGGAAGTGCTGGATAAGCTGTATCAGCACGCCCGACAGGGCGGCGCGAAAGTGATATGGCTGCCGTCGGCGGAGCAGCTCACCGAAGCGGCGGCCAATGCGCTGCTTAAAACCCTGGAAGAACCGCCGCAGGGGACCTATTTTTTATTTGGCTGCCGTGAACCCGCCCGTCTGTTGGCGACGCTGCGCAGCCGCTGCCTGTATCATTATCTGGGCGTTCCGGATGAAACGCACAGCATCCTGTGGCTGAATTCGCGCCATCAGCAGGATGCGCAGGCGTTGCGCACCGCGTTAAGATTGCAGGCCGGCGCCCCGCTGGCGGCGGAGAAACTGTTGCAGGCGGATCGATGGCAGCAGCGCACGGCCTTATGCCAGTCCTTCTCCGCCGCGCTCTCCTCGCACGATCTGCTGTCGCTGACGCCGCAGCTTAATCATGAAGATGCCGCCGAGCGTATTCACTGGCTGGCATCGCTGCTGCTGGATGCGGTGAAGTGGCAGCAGGGCGCGGGAGAGCATCTGGTGAATCTGGATCAGACGGCGTTGATTGAGCGTCTGGCTAATGAATCCGCCAATCCTCAGCTACAGTACGAACTGCATCAATGGTTGGCCTGCCGGCAAAAGTTGCTGACGGTAGCCGCGGTGAACCGTGAGCTATTATTAACCGAGCGATTGCTTGACGGCGAACAGAGCCTGTCCACGCCTGTCCAGCGACGCTTTCATCCCTTTTCCGCATAATCGATTTCGAGTAAATAGCATGTTGTTAGTTGATTCCCATTGCCATCTTGACGGGCTGGATTATCAGTCATTGCATAAAGACGTCGCCGACGTGCTGGATAAAGCCAAACGACGCGACGTTGGCTTCATCCTGGCGGTCGCCACCACGCTTCCCGGATTCCGCGCCATGACGCAGCTGATCGGCGAGCGGGATAACGTCGCCTTCTCCTGCGGCGTTCATCCGTTAAATCAGGATGCGCCCTACGATTACGCCGAGCTGCGCCAGCTTGCCGCGTCCGATAGCGTCGTGGCGCTGGGCGAGACGGGGTTGGATTACCACTATCAGGAAGAGACTAAAGCGCAGCAGCAGGCATCGTTTCGCGAGCACATTCGTATCGGCAACCATCTGGACAAGCCGGTTATCGTCCACACCCGCGCGGCGCGGGAAGATACGCTGGCGATTCTGCAGGAAGAGCGGGCGGAGAAATGCGGCGGCGTGCTGCACTGTTTTACCGAAGACTTAGCCACGGCGAAGACCTTGCTGGATATGGGGTTCTATATTTCGTTTTCCGGCATTGTCACATTCCGCACCGCGGAAGCGCTGCGCGAGGTGGCGCGTTATGTGCCGCTGGATCGGATGCTGATTGAAACGGATTCCCCCTGGCTGGCGCCGGTTCCTTTTCGGGGGCAGGAGAATCAGCCCGCCTATGTCCGTGATGTGGCGGAGTATTTGTCCGTGCTGAAAGGCGTAACGCTGGAGAGTCTGGCGGCGGCCACCACCGAGAATTTTTCCCGTCTGTTCCATATCGATCCGGCACGGTTGACCACCGGGTAATAGTGGTTGAGAATAGCCGAGTTTTTTTTGGGCTGTGTAATTAATAGCGATAGATGCGCACTCTGGATAAGATTTTCCTCTCCGGGGATGGGTGTTTTTTAGTCACATGTCATTAATAAGCTTAATTTATGCGCTTTTTACGCTGGCCGGCTTGTTGAAACGTGATAGCAGTCAAACACTGGCGGCGCTATTTATTTTACTCTGCGTAAAAATTAAAGGGGGCTAAGACACCCCGATAGGTAAAGGGTATTTTCCCCACCTTTACGCATATGAAGCATCAAGCAGTAAAAGTACTATTACTCAGGAGCACACTCAATTATGTTCAAGAATGCATTCGCAAACCTGCAAAAAGTAGGTAAGTCGCTAATGCTGCCGGTATCCGTATTGCCCATCGCAGGTATCCTGCTGGGCGTCGGGGCGGCAAATTTTAGCTGGCTGCCTGCCGTTGTTTCCCATGTTATGGCGGAGGCCGGCGGATCGGTTTTTGCCAATATGCCGCTGATTTTCGCTATCGGCGTGGCGCTGGGCTTCACCAATAACGATGGCGTATCGGCTCTGGCCGCGGTGGTTGCCTACGGCATCATGGTGAAAACCATGGCGGTGGTCGCCCCGCTGGTTCTGCATCTGTCGGCGGCGGAGATTGAAGCTCAGCACCTGGCGGATACCGGCGTGTTAGGCGGCATCATCGCCGGCTCCATCGCGGCTTATATGTTTAACCGCTTTTATCGTATTCAGCTGCCGGAGTACCTCGGCTTCTTCGCCGGCAAGCGTTTTGTTCCGATCATTTCCGGTCTGGCGGCGATCGTCCTGGGTATTGTGCTGTCATTTATCTGGCCGCCGGTGGGACGCGCCATTCAGGCGTTCTCCCAATGGGGCGCCTATCAGAATCCGGTAGTGGCGTTCGGCCTGTACGGCCTTGTTGAACGCTCGCTGGTGCCTTTCGGTCTGCACCACATCTGGAACGTGCCTTTCCAGATGCAGATTGGCGAATTCACCAACGCCGCCGGCCAGGTGTTCCACGGCGATATTCCCCGTTATATGGCGGGCGACCCGACCGCGGGTAAATTATCCGGCGGCTTCCTGTTCAAAATGTACGGTCTGCCGGCGGCCGCCATCGCCATCTGGCACTCCGCCAAGCCAGAGAATCGCGCCAAAGTGGGCGGTATCATGATCTCCGCGGCGCTGACCTCTTTCCTCACCGGGATCACCGAGCCTATCGAGTTCTCGTTCCTGTTCGTGGCGCCGATTCTGTATGCGATCCATGCGATTCTGGCCGGTCTGGCGTTCCCGATCTGTATCCTGCTGGATATGCGTGACGGCACCAGCTTCTCGCACGGCCTGATCGACTTTGTGGTGCTGAGCGGCAACGGCAGCAATCTGTGGCTGTTCCCGATCGTCGGTCTGGGCTATGCGTTGATTTACTACACGGTGTTCCGCGTGCTGATTGCCAAGCTGAACCTGAAAACGCCCGGTCGCGAAGACTCGTCCTCCGAACAGGTCGCTCAGGGAAGCGGCGAAAGGGCGGCGGCGCTGGTTAGCGCGTTCGGCGGTAAAGAAAACATCACCAACCTGGATGCCTGCATCACTCGTTTGCGCGTGAGCGTGGCCGATGTATCAAAAGTCGATCAGGCTGGTTTGAAACAGTTGGGCGCAGCGGGCGTCGTTGTTGCGGGTTCTGGCGTTCAGGCTATTTTCGGCACCAAGTCCGATAACCTGAAAACCGATATGGACGACTATATCCGCAATAACTGATCCATGAGTTGAAGGGGCGAAAGCCTGCTAATGCCGGACGCTAAGGTGTCCGGCATTTTTTTAATGGATATGCGGCATACATCCTTCCTTTACTCGGGATAATTCCCTTCCCATCGCCGCGTTACAACCCAGCGGCACGCCCACTACCCCTGCCGCGCCATTTCCGGCTTTAACCTAAGAAAACCAGGTTAACCCATTAAGCATTAAGTTATTTAATGTTATTCGGTGGAAATTCGCAGAAAAATTCCCTCACAGCCGCACGAGGTATTGTATTTTTTGCCTAAAATTGAACAGATACGCGGCTTGTAGCAAAATGAGGCCTTTTATGATGCTATCTGAAATTAGCCATTCATATCAATATAACTTAAGTTAACGTCTGGATTGATCTGAATCAATCCAGGCCCGGCTTCCATTTGATTTAAGTTAATTAAAATAACTATAGTTTTTTTAAAATTTTTTTATAAAAAAAGGGAATTATTCATGTCTGGTCATCGCTCAATATCTTCGCCCAAGAAGTTCATCATCGCAAAAGATCTTCTGCTGGACCCCAGCGCATATATTAAAGACTTTGGTCATCAGGCCCTTATTATCTGCGACGTTTTTTCTGGAGACGGTCAATTCAACGACTAAATTCAATCTGCAAAAAAACAATGTCGGTGGGGTTATAGAGAAATTCGCGGGCGAATGCACAAAAAGAAGTCGACCGCCTGTGTCAAATAAGAGAAAAAAACGGTTGCGACGTCATCGTTTAACGCAGTTGGTGCTGGAAAATGCGCCGCAAACAGAGCTGGAAGAAGTCATCAAGATTATCAAGATCGCCAAGCTGCCGCTGTGCCTGGAAGATTTCGGGTTGATGGAATGGAAAGAAAAAGATTGGCGCGCCGTTGCTGAAGTTGCTTGCGCTGAAGGCGACACGATGATCAACATGGTAAAAAAAGTCACGGCCAACGATGTCTATGACGCCATGAAGATTGCAGACTCGCTGGGTAAATACTATCGCGATAAATAAGCGGCCAATACCGATCGCCCGAGGGGGATTGACCGGCTGATAGCGTAAAAAAGGTTCATGACTTGCATGGACCTTTTTTATGGCGTCGCTGGCGAAATATCCATTTGCGACACAAATAGACGAAGAAGGTTGAAAGAAATGGAATATGTCACTCATACTGCCTACACGAGTTTGATCTGCGCTGGTTTTAAAAAGGAAATCAATCATGGCTGAAGAAACCATTTTTAGTAAAATTATCCGCCGGGAAATTCCTGCCGATATCGTCTATCAGGATGAACTGGTGACCGCCTTTCGCGACATTGCGCCACGCATGCCGACCCATATTCTCATCGTGCCCAACGTATTGATCCCCACCGTTAATGACGCGACGGCCGAACATGAAGCCGCGCTGGGGAGGATGATTACGGTTGCCGGGAAAATCGCCCGCCAGGAGGGAATTGCGGATGACGGCTATCGCCTGATTATCAACTGCAACCGGCACGGCGGGCAGGAGGTTTACCATGTCCATCTGCACCTGCTCGGCGGCCGCCCTTTAGGGCCTCTGCTGGCCGAGCGGACATAATCCGCCGATGCGCAATCCGCTGAGTCGATGTCTGTCGGTACTGTTGATGCTGGGGGTGCTGGCCGGTTGCGGCGCCCCCAGGGTGCTCACCATCAATGAACGCCAGACGCTGGTGCTGGATGCGCCGCTGCTGTCGGCGGGCATTACCGCCGGTAATCCTTCACTGGCTACGAAGAACGGTGAAAAACGCGCGTCTTCCGTGGTCAGCAATAGCACGCGACGGCCGGTCACCGTACATTATCGTTTCTATTGGTATGACGACAACGGCTTGGACGTATTGCCTTATGAAGCAGCCCGAACCATAGTGATCCCGCCCGAGACGGAAATCAGCGTGGTTTCAACGCGCGGCAATCCTGATGTGCGCCAGGTTCGCCTTCATCTGTTTTTATAATGGTGTGTTGAGAGAGGAAGCATGAAAAAATATCTATGGGTAGTGCTGGCGGCGCTGGTGTTGACGGGGTGTCCCAGCCGACCGCCGGAGCCCACGGAGCCGCCCGCGACCATTGAGCCGGTAGAGCCGGAGGTCCCGACAACGCCGCCGCCGGGCGAGCCGGTTCCGCCGCCGCCTAAAATCCAGACGCTGAATTGGGACGCCAGCATTAATCCGCTGGTCGCCCAGATGTTGCAGGCTGATGGCGTGGCGCCGGGCAGTATCCTGTTGCTGGATAGCGTAAAAAACAACACCAACGGGGCGTTGCCGACGGCGAAAGCCAATAGCGCGCTGTATAATGCGCTGTCGGCCGGCAATACCTTTACGCTGGTGCCGCGGGAACAGGTGAACGCCGCCAAGCAAACGCTGGGGCTGTCGGTTGACGATAGCCTGGGATCGCGCAGCAAGGCGATCGGTCTGGCTCGTTATGTCAGCGCGCAGTATGTGCTTTACAGCGACGTGAGCGGCGATGTGAAATCACCGGTGCTGGATATGCAACTGATGCTGGTGCAGACCGGCGAAATCGTCTGGTCGGGAAATGGCGAAGTCCAACGTTGAACAACAGCTTACCGCTGTTATCAGTAAGCACTTTCCGGCGGCCGAGTCCGCCGGTTTTCATTTATCTCCCATCGGCGGATTAAGCAGCGAAAGCTGGCGCATCCGCTCGGAACAATTCGACGGGCTGGCGCGTCCGCAGTCGGCATCCGGGCGCCTGTCGGGCAGCGATCGGCAGCGTGAGTTTCGTCTGCTGCGGCAGATGGCGCGTGTGGGACTGGCGCCGCGTCCGTTGTTGTGGCGGGACGGCTGGCTGATTATCGAGTGGGCGGCGGGCCGCGCGGCGACGGCGGCGGAGTTTTCCGCCGCGCTGAGCGATGGCGAACTGGCCGGTTATCTCGCCCGTATTCATCAGCGGCCGCCCAGCGGTCATCCGCTGGCCTTGAAGCCGCTGTTCGCCCGCCACTGGCAGCAGATGGACCGCCGTCGGCGTTCACCGACGCTGTTGCGGCTTCATCGCCATTTCCAGCGCCTGGCGCTCCCCAAGCCGCTGGCGATTGCGCCGCTGCATCTGGACGTGCATGCGGACAACCTGTTGCTGACCGATAAGCGGATGATGCTTATCGATTGGGAGTATGCGGCGGATGGCGATATCGCGCTGGAGCTGGCGTTTATTGTGCGCGCCAATCGGCTGGATGGCGAAACGCAGCGGCGTTTCCTGCAACGCTATCACCAGCGGCGCCCGGGATTTTCCGTCGCGCGCCTGCAACGGCATACCGCGCAGTGGCTGCCGTGGGTCGATTATCTGACGCTGATGTGGTTCGAAATACGCTGGCGGCAGACAGGGCAGGAGAAGTTTCTGCAAGCGCTGGCGCCGCTGCGCCGGCGCCTGGGAATAGCGGAGTGACGACGCACGCGTACAACATCGGCCCGATAGCGCATCAGGCTGGCATATCAATCAAATCAAGTAATCAATGAGGTTTTCCTTGGGTCCGGTAATGTTAGATGTCGCCAGCTATGAGCTGGATGCTGAAGATCGCGACGTATTAGCCCATCCGCTGGTTGGCGGCGTCATTTTATTCAGCCGAAATTTTCATGATGCGCAACAGCTGCGTGAACTGGTGCGGCAAATCCGTGCGGCGTCGCGTGAGCGTCTGGTGGTGGCGGTGGATCAGGAGGGCGGCCGGGTGCAGCGTTTCCGGCAGGGATTTACCTCCTTGCCGGCGGCCCAGGCGTTTGCCGCGCTGAACCCCGAGCCGGAAGCGTGCCGGCTGGCGCAAGAGGCCGGCTGGGTGATGGCGTCGGAGATGATCGCCATGGATATTGATATCAGCTTTGCGCCGGTGCTGGATATCGGCCACCAGAGCGCGGCGATAGGCGAACGGTCGTTTCATGCGCGGCCGGAAATAGCGCTGCTGATGGCGCAGCGCTTTATCGCCGGAATGCACGAAGCGGGAATGAAGGCGACGGGGAAACATTTTCCCGGCCACGGCGCGGTCAGCGCGGACTCGCATAAAGAGACGCCGTGCGATCCCCGGCCGCTGGATGAAATCCGCGCCCGTGATATGCTGATCTTCAGGGAATTGATTCAGCAGCGGCAGTTGGACGCGATAATGCCCGCCCACGTTATTTATAGCGCGGCCGACCCGCGTCCGGCCAGCGGATCGCCGTTCTGGCTCAGGCAGGTGCTGCGCCAGGAGCTGGGATTCGACGGGATTATCTTTTCTGATGACCTGTCGATGGAAGGGGCGGCGGTGATGGGAAGTTATCCGCAGCGCGCGCAGGCGTCGCTGGATGCCGGGTGCGACATGATTCTGGTGTGTAATCGCCGCGATGGGGCGATAAGCATTCTGGATAACCTGTCTGCGGTCACGGCGGATCGACTGACCAGCTTATATCATCGGGGGGCGTTCTCCCGCAGTCAGTTGCTGGAGTCGCCGCGCTGGAAGCAGGCCAATCAGGCGCTTACGGCGCTCAGCGCCCGCTGGCAAGCGCATAAAGAGAGCGGGAAATAGCTTCTTCCGCTACGCCGTGAGCGACGCGGCGTAGCAAAACAGGGGTGAGGATAGCGATGATCATCTACTTGCATGGTTTTGATTCGACCAGTCCCGGCAACCATGAGA
This sequence comes from Brenneria corticis, assembly GCF_003115855.1. Taxonomy (GTDB): domain Bacteria; phylum Pseudomonadota; class Gammaproteobacteria; order Enterobacterales; family Enterobacteriaceae; genus Brenneria; species Brenneria corticis. The sequence goes on along the minus strand of NZ_KZ819091.1, from coordinate 6,028 downwards.
AGGTGCTGCAACTGGAGTTTATTGATGATGACGTTCGGCTGCTGAGCTATAGCACGCTGCATCCGCGTCACGATATGCAACACCTGCTGAAGCAGGTAGATAAAATGATTCGGCAAGCCGACGATGAGCGTCCGCTGATATGCGGCGTCGGGCTGGGCGGCTTCTGGGCGGAGCGGGTCGGCTTCCTGTGCAATATCCGTCAGGTGATTTTCAATCCCAATCTTTATCCGGAGGAAAATATGGGCGGTAAAATCGATCGCCCGGAAGAGTATCTGGATATTGCGAACAAATGCGTCGCCAATTTCCGCCAGAAAAACCGTCGGCGCTGCCTGGCGATATTATCCCGCGAGGATGAAATGCTCGACAGCCGGCGCAGTGCGCAGGTGCTGGGCGATTATTATGAAATTATCTGGGATGAGGAGCAGCCGCATAAATTCAAGAATATCTCTCCCCATTTGCAACGCATAAAATTATTTAAACTGCTGGATTGAACGCCAATCGGTCATTTCCCGTTCGTCGCCGCGGCGGATACGCTCTGGTGACGTTGTCACTCTTTTTTCTCTTCTACCGCGACTAATTAACTGAAATAAAGATAAAATTTCAGGCGGTCACACCCTTGAACCGAAAATAAATTGATATATATCAATTTTGGTATGACCATATGACCCGACATGCTATTCTTGCAGCAGATAGCGTATTTAACTTATGCGAACCCTATGTAATATAAGGATATTATTATTTTACCCTTTATTAACCATTGGTTCACAATTTAGGGGGGCATTTTGACAGTACCAAGCAAAAAAATCGTTATTGTCGGCGGGGGAGCCGGCGGACTTGAATTGGCGACCAGTCTGGGCCACAAGCTGGGCCGTAAGAAAAAAGCGCAGGTTACGCTGGTCGACCGCAATCACAGCCATCTGTGGAAACCGCTGCTGCATGAGGTCGCCACCGGGTCGCTGGATGACGATATGGACGCGCTGAGCTATCTGGCTCATGCCCGCCATCATTATTTCCAGTTTCAACTGGGCATGCTGACGGATATCGATCGCCAGCAGCAGCATATCCAACTGGCTGAAATCTGCGACGATCAGGGCGAAGTATTGGTTGCCGCCCGCAAAATTCCTTATGACATTCTGGTTATCGCATTAGGCAGCACCTCCAACGACTTCGGTACGCCTGGGGTAAAAGAGCACTGCATTTTCCTGGATAACCCGAAACAGGCGCGGCGTTTCCATAATGAAATGCTGAACCTGTTCCTGAAATTCACCGCCCGGACGGATGAAAAAGAGCGGGTCAATATCGCCATCGTGGGCGGCGGCGCCACCGGGGTGGAACTCTCCGCGGAGCTGCACAACGCGGTGAAACAGCTGCACAGCTACGGCTTTGACGGCCTGGATAAAGAGACGCTGAATGTGACGCTGGTGGAAGCGGGAGAACGTATTCTGCCGGCATTGCCCGCGCGCATTTCCGCGGCCGCCCATCAGGAGCTGAGCAATATCGGCGTCAGGGTGCTGACCAACACGATGGTGACCAGCGCCGACGCGGGCGGGTTGAATACCAAAGGCGGCGAGTTTATCGAAGCCGATCTGATGGTATGGGCCGCCGGGATTAAAGCGCCTGACGCGATGAAAGAGATCGCCGGTCTGGAAACCAACCGCATCAATCAGCTGGTGGTGGAGCCGACCTTGCAGACCACCCGCGACGCCAACATTTTCGCCATTGGCGACTGCGCCTCCTGTCCGCAGGAAGGCGGCGGTTTTGTTCCGCCGCGGGCGCAGGCCGCTCACCAGATGGCATCGCGCTGCCATAGCAATATCCTGGCGCTATTGAACGGCCAGACGTTGAAACCGTACGTGTATAAAGATCACGGCTCGCTGGTTTCGCTGTCAAAATTCAGTACGGTCGGCAGCCTGATGGGCAATCTGATGCGCGGTTCGGTCATGATAGAAGGGCGCATCGCCCGTTTCGTCTATATCTCGCTATACCGTATGCATCAGATTGCGTTGCACGGCTATGTTAAAACCGGCCTGATGATGCTGGTGGGCGGTATCAATCGGGTTATTCGTCCGCGCCTTAAATTGCACTGATGCTGTCATTCTCCGCCGCCTGCCCGCCGCAGGCGGTTTTATTCCGTACCGCCCGCCATTCAGTATAAAATATCGACTATTAGCTATTCTTATTAAGATAACTCTCAAATGATGGTTTTTTGTTATCAAAAAAACATATTTGGTTAATTAGTCTTATTGCGAGAGCTAGAAACATTGTGCAGACTTCCCACTGTTTACAGGCGGCGTTGCACGCACGTCGCACATCCTGAATGGGATCATTCACATTCGGGAGGAACCACCGGGCTCATCGCGTGAAACGCGAGCTGTGCTGAATCCAGGGCCGCAGGTGGGGAATGCGTGGAAATATATTCGGGAGGTATCCTGTGAACAAATCAATGTTAGCGGGTGTAGGTATCGGTGTGGCTGCTGCATTGGGTGTGGCGGCGGTGGCGAGTATGGATGTGTTCTCATCCAAACCGCAATTTGCGCAGGTGCTTACGGCAACACCAATAAAAGAAACGGTAAAAACTCCTCGCCAGGAGTGTCGTAACGTTAGCGTCACCAATCGTCGCCCGGTTCAGGATGAACATAAAATTACCGGCTCGGTACTGGGCGCCGTGGCGGGCGGGGTGCTGGGACACCAGTTCGGCGGCGGTCGAGGCAAAGACGTGGCGACGGTCGCCGGCGCTTTGGCGGGCGGTTATGCCGGTAATAAAGTTCAGGGCAGTATGCAGGAAAATGATACCTACACGACGACACAGCAGCGTTGTCAGACCGTGTACGACAAATCACAGAAAGTGCTGGGTTATGACGTCACCTATAAGATTGGCGATCAGCAGGGCAAAATCCGTATGGACCGCGATCCCGGAACGCAGATCCCGGTGGATAAAAACGGCCAGCTGATTCTTAACCAACAGAGCTGATGCTCGCCGGCCCGACCACTTTTTTTTTCGCCGCCCTGATAGCGCAATTATCCGGGCGGCGTTTTTCTTCTATCACTCCTGACGTCTTTTAGCCTTCCTGCTGCGCATGGTGAAACTCGATTACAGAATGCGATCGTTCGGCGTTTTAAACAGCGCTTTCATATCGTCGGACATGGCGAAATTCATATTGATGTTTTTGGGCGGGATGGGCTGGGTAAACCAGCGCTGATACCATTTTTCCGCCTCACCCGAGGTTTGCGCCTGCGCGATGGTCTCATCCAACAGTTTTTTAAAGGAGGGGTCGTTTTTGCGCAGCATGCAGCCATAGGCTTCGTGAGACTGCGGCGTGCCGACGATTTCCCATTGATCGGGCTTCTTCGCCTTGGCGCGCTCGCCGGCCAGCAGCGGGTCATCCATATAAAAGGCGACCGCGCGTCCGCTTTCCAGCGTGCGGAAGGCGTCGCTGTGATCCTTGGACGAGATGATGCGCATCTGTAGCTTGTTTTTATCATTCAACTGGTTGAGCAGAATTTCGTTGGTGGTGCCGGCGGTGGTGGTGACCGGTTTTCCCGACAGATCCTGAAAATCATTGATACCGCTTCCCTTTTTGACCAGCAATTTTCCCCCGACGATAAAGATGGAGTTGGAGAAAGCGACCTGTTTCTGCCGTTCCGCATTATTGGTGGTGGAGCCGCATTCAAAATCAATGGTGCCGTTTTGCAGCAGCGGAATACGCGTCTGTGAGGTGATGGGCAGCATTTTCACCGTCAGATTGGGCTCGTTAAGCTGTTTTTTCACCGCTTCGACAATCGCATTCGCATATTCCTGCGAGTAGCCGACGACTTTCTGCTGGTTATCGTAATAGGAGAAGGGCACGGAGGATTCACGGTGCCCGACGACAATGGTACCGCTGTCCTTGATTTTTTTAAGCGTGTCGGTCGGAATCGCCCCGTTTTCGCTGCCGGCGTCCGCGCCATAGGCCGCGTGGCAGGCAAGCCCGATCAAAACCAGTGATACCCGTGTTGCTATTTTCATTATGTTCTCCGTGGTGATGTTTGAACTGCAGCCCTGATGTGTGAAGAATGCGGCGGCGCTTATGTGGGGCCGCGGGATTTCAGGGTTATAAAGCAATATTAGTGCCATATGTCGGCCTCGGACAGGCGGCGACGGCATATCCCGGGCGATGGGCGGCTGAAAACGGGCGCCGTATCGCCATAACGGCGGAAACATGAGGTTGGATAGCGGGGAGGATAAGGGCCGAGCGCTGCGCTGCACTATCAGGGAGCGCGGGTATGCACCATAAGCAGGGACAATACTGCCGGAGGGGCATCTCAGGGATAGCCTTATCCGGCATGATGGGTTAATCGCGGAACAAAATCTCCGCCCAACGGGCCAGTCCGGCGGTGACCGAGCCGAAGTCGTCGCCGCCGGCGAGGGGGATGCCGGGCAGCAACTGCGCGATGGCCTGGCGCAGCAGCGGCGAACGGGCGCTGCCGCCGGTCAGATAGATAACCTGCGGACGGGTTTGGCTGCTCTTCAGCGCCAGCTCGATCTGCTGCTGAATGCGCAGCAACGGCTGAGCGATGGCGGCGCTCAGCTGGCTATTGTCGATGGCGGCGGTGACGCCCGGTTCGACAAAGTGCAGGTCGGCGCTGGCGAGTGCGGCGTCGGACAAGATGATTTTGCTCTCTTCCGCCAGTTGCACCAGACGATAGCCCAGCCGCTGGCGCCACACGGTCAGCAAACGTTTTACCGCCTCGGGCTGCCGGGCGTCGCGTATCATTTCGTTGATTAGCGTTCGGCACGCCGGGCTGTAAAAGTCTTTCTGCGCGGGGATATCGTTAATCGCCACCGCATTCCACCAGGGCTGCGCGGGAAGGGGGATGCCTTTCTCCGTCAGGCCGTTCAGCCCCAGCAGCGGCATCAGCTGCTTGAAGGCCAGCATGATATCCAGATCGTTGCCGCCCACCCGGCAGCCGCTGTGCCCCAACAGGCATTGCTGCCGGTCGCGTCGTCGATGCCACTCGGGGCCCATCAGCAGCATCGAGCAGTCGGTGGTGCCGCCGCCGATATCCACCACCAGCACGCGGGTCTCTTTATCGAGCCTGGCTTCAAAGTCCAGCCCGGCGGCGACCGGTTCAAACTGAAACATCACCTGCTGAAAACCGGCGCGCCGGGCGGCGCGTTGCAGAATACCCAGCGCCTGCCGATTAGCCTCTTCTCCGCCGCTGCTCTGAAAGTTAACCGGGCGGCCGATCACCGCCCGGGTGACGGGTTGGGCGAGCTGCCGCTCGGCCCGCCGGCGAATATGCAACATCATGGCGCAGACCAGATCTTCGAACAGGGCGATCTGCTGAGGCTTCAGGCCGCTGGCGCCAAGAAAGGACTTGGGTGACTTAACGAACCAGGTTTCCTGCGGATCGGCGATATAGTGCCGCAACGCGTCCCGCCCGAACTTCACGCTGTCCGGCTGAACGCGGATATCCTCGTCGCGGTTATAGCCGATGGCGCGCCGCAGCAAAAGGGCGCTTTCGCCGCTGGCTTCGACCTGATGATGGCGCCACAGCCATTCGCTGACGGCTTCGCGCACCGGGGCGCAGAGCAGCGAGGATAAATACGGGGAGTCGTTTTCCAGCGGCACCAGCCGTGGCGCGCCGTCTTGCGCCACCGCCACGGAACAATTGGCCGTGCCATAGTCAAAACCGATAAACATCCTGAATCACCCATGCCAAGGAAAAAGGGTGGGGACTTTACTGCGTTACTCCGCGGGTTGTAAAGGGGGATATGCGCAATCGCCCATCGGCGGCCAGATTTAAAGAATGAAAAAAAACGTTATATAATCAAAAATTTTAATACCATCGATTATATTTTATGTAAAAAAACGAAACAATTATAATCCAGATGATGATAAGTGGGGCTGAGTAGGTCGGAATGAAATTAAGAAAAAAATAAGCGCCAAGCACTATAAATGCAACAGGAGCCAGATATATGAAAGATTGCAATAGCCATAATATGTATTAGCTCAGACCTGATCTGACAGTTACCGGTTATTTATAC